>CAXUCM010000055.1:0-3735 GCA_964249315.1 uncultured Acetobacteraceae bacterium
GGTCGTGGCCAATGAACAACACGGACAGGCCGCGTTGCTCCTGCTGTTCCAGGAGCAGGTTGAGGATCTGTGCCTGGATCGACATGTCGAGCGCGGACACCGGCTCATCCGCGATCAGGAACTCGGGCTCGACTGCAAGTGCGCGCGCGATCCCGATACGCTGGCGCTGCCCGCCGGAGAATTCATGCGGATAGCGCCGGGCAGCGTCCGCAGGGAGCCCCACCTGCCGCAGCAGTGCCACGGCCCGGTCGGCGGCCTCGCCACGGTTGCAGACGCGCTGCAGCAGCATGCCTTCGGCGACGTTGCGTCCGGCGGTCATGCGCGGGTTGAGGCTGGTATAGGGGTCCTGGAAGATCACCTGCATCCGCCGTCGCAGGCGCGCCATGCCGGCCCTGTCCAGCGTCAGCAGATCAAGACCGTCGAAACGGATCGAGCCCGAAGAGATCGGCTGCAATCGCAGCAGGGCGCGTGACAGGGTGGTCTTCCCGGAGCCGGACTCGCCGACCAGGCCGACGATCTCCTGGCGACCCACGTCGAAGCTGGCATGGCGCACTGCACGGAACGGCGATGGTCGCCGCCACGGCAGCAGGCTCTCGCCGGGAAACGTCACGTCGAGATCCCGGACCTGGAGGATCGCCTCGCTCATGCCAGCTCCCGCCAGCGCAGGCAGCGCGACTGGTGGGCCACGGAGAGTTCCGCCACCTGCGGGACCGCAGCCCGGCAGGCGACATCGGTGAACCCGCACCGGTCGGCGAAGCGGCAGCCGGTCGATGCACGCGCATCCTCCAGCGAACCGGGGATGACGGGAAGCCTTCGCCGCGGCCCGATGCTGCGCTGCAGGCCCGGAAGGCTGCGCATCAACGCCTGCGTGTAGGGATGACGCGGTGCATCGAACAAGGTCGTCACCGGCGCGGACTCGACCACCTGGCCGGCATACATGACCTCCACGCGATCGGCGATCTCCGCCACCACGCCCATGTCGTGCGTGATGAACAGGACGCCCATCCCGAGCTCGGATTGCAGGCTCCGGATCAGCCTGAGGATCTGGGCCTGTACGGTGACGTCCAGTGCGGTCGTGGGCTCGTCAGCCAGCAGCAGTGTCGGCTTGCAGGCGAGCGCCATCGCGATCATGACGCGCTGGCGCATGCCCCCCGACAGGTGATGCGGGTAGCTTTCGGCGCGCCGGGACGCGTCTGCGATCTCGACGAGGCCGAGCAGACGCACTGCCTCGGCGGCGGCGGCTCGCGCCGAGATGCGCCGGTGCAGGCGCAGGGTCTCGGCGATCTGCCATCCGACCGTCTGCGTCGGATTGAGGCTGGTCATCGGATCCTGGAAGACCATGCCGATCTGGTTGCCGCGCAACGCCCGCATCGACCGGTCGTCGAGGCGCGCCAGGTCCTGGATCGTGCCCTCGCGGCTTCGGAACAGGATCTGCCCGGAGACAATCTGCGCGTACGGCGCCTTGAGCAGGCCCATGATCGAGAGCGTGGTGACGGACTTGCCCGACCCGCTCTCTCCCACCAGAGCCACGGTTCGGCCTCGGGCGATCTCGAGACTGACGCCATCGACTGCTCGAAACCAGCCGGATCCGGTGCGAAAGGCGCTGACCAGATTGCGCACCTCGAGCACCGGCGGCTCGGGCGGAGGCGCCGTCACTTCAGCAGGCCGTCCCCTGCCATCGACTCCTCGATCGCCGCCATCGGCACATGGCCGAACTGCAGCAGCGTGTCGTGGAACGAGCGCGTGTCGCCTCGCCACCGCCGGCGCAGGGCTCGGATGGCTTCCACACCCGCCCAGTACATCAGGCGGCTTCCCGGGAACATGGTGTTGCGGACCACCTCGGCGCATGCGCGCTGCGGAGGGAACCCGGCCTCATCGCAATAGAAGCGCTCGGCCTCCGCCTCGCTCCAGATGCCCATGTGAAGCCGGACATCCACCAGCACGCTTGCGGCATTGCGTCGCTCATACTGCTTGAGCAGCAGAAGCTCTGCCGGACTGTAGAAGCCGGGCACTTCCGCCATCAGGTCCTCGGCGTGGCAGGCCCAGCCTTCCACCGCCATGCCACCGGAGAGGAAAGCGATCCCGAGGGCGCAGTCCGTGCCGGCGACCCGCCCCAACGCGCTGCCCGCGTCCCGCGCGCGCGCGTTGTGGGTGTGGTGGCCGATGCTGCCGTGATGCACGGCGTGCACCAGCTTCACGACCGACTCGTTCTGGCTGCGCAGGTAGGCCTGCGGATCGCCGGCAGAGGGCATCACCCAGTAGACGCTGCCCGCTCCGGCAGCCGCCGGAGGCGGAGACCGATAGAACAGGAAGTACATCTCCGCCGCGACCTGTTGGAAGGGTGATGCAAGCGGCCGATATTCGAGACCATAATCGAGGGCCGGCGTCACCAGGCTTGCCGCCTGCTGCTGGGCCACGTCGTGCCAGTGCCGGTAGCGTGACACCACCTCGTCCGGGTGGGCCGGGAAGCGCTCCGCCACACCCGCCGTGATCTGCTGCCATCCAACGCCCGGGCCGAATGCCCTGGCATCCTCCTCCAGCTCAAGGGTCAGCCGCTCGAAGGCGGCCTGCGCGGCCGCCGCCAGGGCCGCCGGACCTGCCTCGAGCCCGTGCTGGGCGCGCATGACAAGGTCGAGGTGGGCAGCACCCGCCGCCGCATCGCATGGGTCGAGCTGATCCAGGCTGCCGGCGAACGCCTCGAAAGCCTCCGCCGCGGCCCGGGCCGGCTCGCGCCAGTCGGCGCACCACGTCTCGTGCAACGCCAGGCCCGAGGCGAGAAAGCCGGCGCTCGCACGCGCCTCCCGTCGCGCCCGCTCGCACCAGCCGGCAGGAGCCCGTCCGGACTCGCGCAGCCGCGCCCGTCCGTCGGCAAGGAAGTCGGGAATGGCGCTCAGCCGGGCAGCGACGGCTTCGGGATCGTAGGGGGCCGCCTGCGGCAGCAGCAGGCCGATGAGACCGAAGGCCGCCTCGCCGGTGAACCAGGCCGGGTTGTGCCAGCGCGGTCGCGCGTCGAGCGTCGCCTCGGCGACATCAAGCTCGCCGGCGACCATGCGCGCATCGATACAGGCCTCCCTCGTGTCTCGGGATGCCAGCGCGAGGCGCGCGCGCAAGGCGGCGATCGAGCGTCGCTCTTCGGCGGCCACTCCGCCATCGGCACGTGGCAGCCTCCCGTCGTGGCCGCGGATGCCCATGAAGGTGGCATCCACCGGATGCAGGGTGAGGTGATGGTCCAGGAAGGCGTCCGCGATACCGACCTCCGGGACGGATGTGGCGCCGCTCATGCCGATGCCTTCCCGAGATCAACCCAGCGCCGCTCGAAATGGGCTGTCACGAGCGCATCGACGATCTGCTGGCTCCTGGCGCCGTCAAGGAAGGTGCACTCCTCGGAACGTCCCTCCACGATCTCGTCGACGAAGTGCCGGATCAGGTTGCGGTAGTAGAGCTCGGGCCATGGGGTGCCGAGACCCGTTCCCGGCGGGAAATGCTCGTCCCCGAGACGGACCGGCCGGAACTCGACGGCGTCCGTCTCCGCCCGATGCAGGCTTTCCGCGACGCCGAACTCGGAGATCAGCCGAGCCACGGCGGCGCCGCGCGAGCCATAGACACGGATCTCGACGCCCGGATAATTACCGACGGCGACGTAGCTGGATTGCAGCAGGCCCTGCGTGCCGTTGACATACTCGACCAGCCCGACGGTTCCGTCCTCGACGGGGATCCGCTGCCGTCCGGTCATCC
>CAXUCM010000055.1:3745-13614 GCA_964249315.1 uncultured Acetobacteraceae bacterium
GCGAACTCGCCGCCGAGCCAGCGCATCAGATCGACCAGGTGCGACCCGTATCCCACGACCGATGACGGAATCAGACGGTCGCGCGGCTGGTCCGGCGACACCTGCCGCAACGGGACGTCCGGGTCCAGGAACTGGGAGTTCTGCTCGAAGCCGTGGATATGGAAGATCTCCCCGAGCGAGCCGTCCTCGATCCAGCGCTTGATCTGCCGGATCGCCGGCGAGTAGCGGAAGGTGAAGCCGAGCTTGGTGCGCACGCCACGGCGCGCCGCCGCCGCCGCCGCCTCGAACGCGGGCGCCGCGGCAGTGGCGAGCGGCTTTTCCGAGAGCACGTGCCGCCCGGCCGCGATCGCGTCCAGGCTGAGCGGCAGATGCGTGTGGGTGGGGGTGCAGACATCGACCAGTTGCACCGCCGGGTCGGCCAGCAGGGCATGGTGGTCGTGGTAGACCGTCGCGATGCCGAACCGGTCCGCCATGGCGCGGGCGCGCTCCGGCACCACGTCGCAGATGGCCGCCAGATGCACCCGCTCGTGCGCAGCGTATCCTGGCAGGTGCGCTTTCTCTGCCCAGTCGTGCGCCCCGATCACGCCGACACCGATCCTGCCGAGTACGGCGCTCACGGCAGGCTCTTCCGGATCTCGGCCACGTATGCCTCCAGTTCCAGGTAGTTGTCGAAACCGAGAGGCCGAACACCGTTCTCGATCTCGTAGATCATGTCGCAGAGCTTTGCGTTCAGTCTGGTGTCGGCTCCGGCCTGTCGGCCATATTCCACCAGCTTGCCGTTCGAAGCACGCACCTCGGACGGCCGGTTGCGGTAGACGATGTCCCACCAGATGCCGGAGCCGCGCTTGCGGAAGCGGTAGCCGGTGTTCTGGTCCTTCTTGAGCAGCCAGATCGCATGCTGGATGTTGCGCAGCAGCCGCTCCGTGTCCTGCGAGGTCACCGGCCGGTAGTTGTCGGGGTCGAAGAAGTCGAAGGCCTCCACGACGATCCCGTTGGCTTCGGCAATGTCCAGCGCCTCACGGACGACTGCGCCGGCCACGCGCGCGTAGCGCTCCTGACCGAGTGACTCCGAGATCGGCGCATCCACCAGCGCCGAGAACACGACCTGCGCGGAGTAGACCTCCTTGGCCCAGATCTGCCCCCAGATGTTGTCCGAGAGCTGGACGTCGGTCAGTGCGGACAGCATCGATTCCAGCTGTCCCAGCCTCTCGGTGCGAGGCCCGAGCATCTCGCCGAGCTGGATCGGACCCTCATGCACGAACTCGATCTGACCAGGGTCGAGCAGCGCTCCGCCATAGTTCGGGATCGAGCCGATCACCTGGTGCATGCCGCCCAGTCCGGCATGCTGCAGGAGGTCCGCGATGGCCGGCTCGTTGAAGCCGTTCTGGAACGAGACCACGAATGTGTCGGGCGTCAGCAGCGGAAGGATCTGTCGCATCGCCTCAAGCGTGTGCTGCGATTTGGTGGCGACCAGCACACCCTCGAGGGGAGCCTTGAGCTGCTCGGGCAGCATCGCGCGCACGGGTACCCGCAGAGGCCCACGCACACCGTCGATCGTCAGGCCGGCGGCATTCATCGCATCGACATGCTCGCGCCAGCGATCCACCAGCACCACGTCATGCCCTGCCTGCGTCATGTAGGCGCCGGCAAGGCCGCCAATGGCACCGGCGCCGATGATCGCGAGCCGCAGCGACCCGGCGGAGGGACCGACACTCATGCCGGGACCGTGGTGCTGGGCTGGAACAGGTCCAGACTGCTCGGTGAATGGGCGTTGGCGTAAAGAAATTCGATGAATTCTGGCCGGTGCTCCGGCGGTGTACGCTCTCGCACGGCACGCACCGCCACGGCGCCGCCCCAGTAGGAGGCGATGAACGGACCGCGGAACGGATGTGCCGCCATGCGCAGCCGGCCCTCGATCCATGGCTCCTGGCCAGCCGCCGTCTGGCGCAGATAGTCGGCGACCGCCTCGGCCTCCCACCCGTCATGCATGAGGTACCAGGCTGCCGAGGTCTGTGCGGCGCTGCGCAGGCGACGCAGCTCCGCCTGGATCATGTCGTTCTCGTCCTCGATCCAGTCGAGCAGTTCGACGGATTCATCGCCGATGCCCTCCTGGACGCAGCCGAGCACCGAGTTGGCCGTGCAGAGCAGGACCTCCGGGTAGGCTCGTCCTTCCAGCAGCCGCGCGTGCGTGTAAAGCAGCTGGGTCGCATGGCCCGGAAAGACCTCGTGCGCCACCAGATGCTTCATTCCGGCGCGGGTGAAGTCATGGTCGACGTTCAGGTCCATCTTCCGTTCAGCGAACGAGCAGCGTGCCGAGAAGGGCGCGTTGCGGATCGGGTTCAGTGCCATGTCGAACGTTCCGCAGTCGAAGATCATCCGCGCCGTCCGGTCACGGGCCTGGTCCATGAGTGCGCGGAACACACCTTCGAGTTGCGCAGGAGGGACGAAGTCCGACTGCTCCCATTCCGCAATCCGTTGCGGCAGGTCGCCGCGTACGATGCCGCGACGGCGCAGCAGACCGTCGAGCGCGTCCCGCAGGCCGTCGATCACCTCCGGCTCGACGGCGCCGGTCGGGGCCCCCACCAGGTCACGCACCTTGACCTCGAAGGACGGGCTGGCTCCGGCGAACAGGCGGACTGCAACCCTGAGAGACAGGATCATTTCCGTCGCGAAGACGTTCCGGTGATGCGGCGTGACCTCCCCGAGGCGATCCTGGAGCCTGTTGAGGTCGTCGTCGACCTGCCACCAGTTGTCGTAACGGCGCGGCTCGACGAGATCCTCGCCCAGGTAGATCGGGACGAGACCCTCGGTATCCAGCAGCCCGCTCTCGCGGCTCTGCCTTCGCTCGAGGCTGTCGATACCCATGGTGACTGAGGTCAGGTCCTTGCCGAAGGCATCTTGAGGACCTCTTTCAGGGCTCGTCATTTGTGTTGATTTCTCCCGCGTCCGGACTCGGCGCTGCTTCGGATGCCCCACGGTGCGGTTCTTGCACCAAGACCCGCGACTTCGACGGATCGGCGTTTTGCAGGCTAGAGGTTGGCCACGCCTGTGCAAGCGCACTTAGTTCCTGCCGTCATGCCGTAGGAGAATGATACGCAATGCGTCGACGACTGCTCCCATCACTCAGCGCCCTCAGAACCTTCGAGGCGGTTGCGCGACACGAAAGCTTCACGATGGCTGCGGCCGAGTTGAATGTCACACAGAGTGCGGCAAGCCGACAGGTTCGCACCCTCGAGGACTACCTGGAGTTGCCGCTGTTCCGGCGCACCAGTCGTCGCAGCGAGCTCACCCAGGGCGGTCGCTACTACTTCAACCTCGTGCGAGATGCCTTCGATCGCGTGGAGGCGGGCACCAGCGAGCTCATTGCAACACGCAGGGGTGGCGGCACTCTGACGGTCGGCATGCTGCCCACCTTCGGGACGCGCTGGCTCATCCCGCGGCTGGAGAGCTTTCGCGAGCGGCATCCCGAGATCCTGATCAACATCATCAGCACTGATGGGCAGTTCGAGCTCGATGCGCCGAAGCTGGACGTCGCCGTGCAGTTCGGCACCGGCAGCTGGGCAGACGCCGTTGCCGAGCCGCTGCTTTCCGAGGAGATCGTGATTGCATGCAGCCCCTCGCTGATCGAAGGCTGCCGCCGCCTTCGCAGTCTCGAGGACCTCGCCAACTTCGTGCTGCTGCAGCACACGACGCGTCATCACGCGTGGCCACACTGGTTCCGATCGGTCGGCTTTGACGAGGAGGATGCCCGCTGGGGCCCGAGCTTCGAGCATTTCTTCATGCTGATCCAGGCCGCGCAATCCGGCATGGGGATTGCGCTGCTGCCTCGCATCCTGATCGAGGATGAAATCGCGCGGGGCGTTCTCGTGCTGCCGCTCCCGGTGCGCGTCAGCGGCCCGGGCGCCTACTACTTGGTGACCCCGAAGGCCAAGCAGGATCTGGCACGTGTCAAGCTGTTCCGCGGGTGGCTGCTGGAGGAGGTGGCACGGCTGCCGCGGCCGCACCGCAACGAGGCGGCCTAGCGCAGCGGCCCTGATCTGCGCTCGCTGCAGTGGCAGGCACTCCCTGCTGCCGCCCGCACTATGGCGGGCATGATCGGCTGACCAGGGCCTACCGATCCTGGTCGCGTGCGCCGCGGAAGCCGTTCCCGAGGAGGTTGACGCTCAGGGTCGTCGCGAAGATCAGCAAGCCGGGCGGCAATGCCATCCAGGGCGCGGTCCCGAGCCACGGCGTCGCCGATTTGAGCATGTTGCCCCAGCTCGGCACTGGCGGCTGCACTCCGAAACCGAGGAACGACATCGCCGATTCCAGCATGATGGCGCCTCCGACGGCAAGCGTGGCCGAGACGATGATCGGGCCGGATGCGTTCGGCAGGATGTGGCGCAGCACCAGCCTCTCATGGCCGGCGCCTAGCGCCCGCGCGGCCTCCACATAGTTCATCGATCGCAGCTGCAGGAACTGCGCGCGCACCACGCGCGCCGTGCTCATCCAGGTCAGGCCGCCGATGACCAGCACGAGGAGCGGCACGTCAGGCCGAAACAGTCCGGACAGCAGCAGGATCAGGGGCAGCAGAGGCATCGAGAGCATGACGTCTGTCAGGCGCATGAGCGCCTGGTCCACCAGCCTCCCGTAGAACCCGGCAAGACCGCCGACCAGCGTTCCGAGCAGGGTCGAGACGACGGCGCTCGCCAACCCGACCGCCAGCGAGATGCGTCCGCCGACCAGCAACCGCGTCAGAAGGTCGCGACCCAGCTCGTCGGTGCCAAGCCAGTGCCGCGGCCCGGGTGCAGTCGGTCGTCCGATCAGATCCAGGTCCTGCTGGTCGAAGCGGTAGGGGGACAGGAGGGGCCCGAACGCGACCATGACGGCCATGCCGAGCAGAAACAGCATCGCGAGAGTTGCCGGATGCGGTGATGTCAGCCTGTGCGTTCGGGGCCTGCCGGGTGCGACGATGCCTCTGGCCTCCGGGACCGCCTGGACCTCAGTCATACCGGATCCGCGGGTCGATCAGCGCGCACGCGAAGTCCGCACCGAGATTGGCCAGGACGAGGGCGAGCGAGCCGAGCATCATCAGCCCCATGAGGACCGGATAGTCGCGGCCGTTCATGCTCTCGACGAACAGCCGGCCGATGCCCGGCCACGCGAAGACCGTCTCGGTGATCACCGCTCCGGATATGATGCTGGCGAGGTCAAGGGCGGCCACCGTCACGAACGGGATCGCCGCGTTGCGCAACCCGTGCCACATCACCGCCCCGGGAAGCCCGCGACCCTTCGCGTATGCGGTCCGTACGTAATCCTGGTCGAGAACGCCGATCAGGCTTGCCCGGAGAAAACGGCTCCAGGTCGCGGCGGTCGCCAGCGCCATCACACCGGCAGGCATGACGAGATGAGCAAGCCGGTCCGTCATCGAGGCGTCGCCAAAGACGGTGTATCCGGCAGCCGGGAGCCAGCCGAGCCTGATGCTGAACAGCAATTGCAAGAGCAGGCCGAGCCAGAAAACGGGGATCGAAATTCCGGAGAAGGAAAGCAGCGTCATGCATTGGTCGACGGCCTTGCCGCGCTGGCAGGCAGCGATGATGCCGACCGGCAGCGCGAGCAGCAGCGAGAGGATCATTGACGAGATCCCAAGCAGCAAGGTAGCCGGCAACCGATCGGTGATCTCCGCCAGCACGGGTCGGCCGCTGCGGATCGAGTAGCCCCATTCCCCGGAAATCATGGCACGCAGCCATTTGAGGTATTGTACCGGCAGGGTCTGATCCAGCCCATACGCTCTGCGGATCTGCTCCAGCGCCGCCGGCGTCACCGACGGGTTGTCGGCGTAAACGTCGAGCGGACCGCCGGGTGCCATGTGCACGATCGCGAACAGGATCAGCGAGATCGCGAGCAGCAGCGGTACCGCGCCGAAGCCGCGACGAAGCAGGTAGCCGAGGCTCAACGCGACGCCACCCTCGGCGGGTCGGGCTTGGCCAGATACCAAGTCGCCGCGGTGACGAAGTCAGTCATGTTCGTAGGGTTCACCACGTAGTTCCTCAGGCGCATCGTCTTCGTTGCCAGGGATACCGCGCTGACCAGAGGGATCGTCGGGACGTCCTGCGCCAGGATTCTCTGCATGTCCGCAGCGGCTTCCCGCCTCGCCTCCGGTTGCATGGCGGTCTCCATCCGGGCCATGGCCGCGTCCAGCGCCGGGTTCGTGTAGCCTTGCCCGTTGTCAGGGCCGTGCGTCCCGAAGAAGACGCTGTAGACCGGGTCCGCTGCGGTTACCCAGCGGCCGTAAAGCAGATCGTAGTCACCGTGATAGCGAGCCTCGCGAAAGCTTATCCCGGTCTTGTTGTCTGCCGTCAGGCGGATGCCGATCGCCTGCAGCTGCGCGATGATGACCTGCTCCGCGATCTCGTCGTCGATCTGCCCGCTCTGGGCGGTGATGCGGAACTCCAGACGGTGCCCGTTCTTTGCTCGGACGCCGTCGAAGCCCAGATGGTATCCGGCATCGTCCAGAAGGCGCTTGGCTTCGGCGAGATCATAGGCTTCGCCTTGCACGGCGGGATCGAAGAGCTCGGCCAGAAGCGGCACCACCACCGAGCGGATCGGCTCGGGGTAGCCGCCGGCTGCACGCACCAGGGCACGCCGATCGATCGCGTGCGCGATCGCTCGCCGAACCGAGATGTCGCGCAGGGCCGCCGGCCCGCGGAAGTTGAAATCGAGATGTTCCCAGCCCAGGGACGGCCCCTTCTCGACGGTGATCCCCCGCGCGCCTTCGACCTGCTCCGCAAGCATGTAGGGAACCAGCGGTGCGAGCCCGATCTCGCCGGCGCGTATGAGGATCCCAAGGGTGTTGGTGTCCGGGATGATCCGGAACACGATACGGTCGAGGTACGGCAGCGCCTCGTTGTCGGGGCCGCGTCGCCAGTAGTGCGGGTTGCGATCCAGGACCAGATACTCGCCGCGCCGGAACGCGTGCACCTTGAACGGGCCCGTGCCGATCGGATGCTCGTTGTATGCATCGTGGTTGAGATCATGCCCGGCAAGCAGGTGACGGGGCAGGATCCCGAAGGTGAACAAGGTGGAGGCGAAGGCGGCCGAGCGGCGCGTGTAGTGCACGACCGCCGTCAGATCGTCCGGAGTATCGATACCCGCAATGTTCTCGGAGCCGTCCTTGGACTCTGCCAGGAAGGCGGGATCGCGTACCGCCTCCCAGGTGAACTTCACGTCGGCCGAGGTAAATGGCGCGCCGTCCTGCCATAGCACGCCCGGACGCAGGTGGTAGGTGATCTGCATCCGGTCGTCCGGCTCCAGCAGAACGCCGCCGTTCGCCAGCGTCGGTACCACGGTGGCCAGCACCGGCATGTACTGCGCCTGCGCATCGGGTGCCAGCAGCCCTTCCACTACGGCAGCCTCTGCGTAGCCGAGGAAGCCGGTCGAGTAGACGTTCAGCGTGTCGATGTCCTCCGACAGCCCGACGACGAGTGTGCCCCCGCGTGGCACCTCATGCGGCGACGATCCGGCCCTCGCACCGGACGGCGCCGCGAGGAAACAGGGTAGGACGGCGGTCGACACAACCAAGCAGAAGCGCCGCAGCCCGGTGGAGAAGTGACAGGATCGCCTAATAGCCACGGATGCGGTCCACGACGTCGGACATCGGCAGACCGGCCTCGTGGCGGCGAATGTTCGCAGCGATCGCTGCCACGGCGGACGCCGCTTGCGTAGGTGCAGCGACATGTGGCGAGACAAAGACGCGCGGATGACGCCAGAAGGGATGCGACAGCGGCAGTGGCTCCTCGCGAAACACATCGAGCGCCGCTGCGCGCAGATGTCCCTCGTCCAGGAGCGCCAGCAACGCCTCGTCAACGACATGGCGGCCACGACCGCCATTGATCAGCACGCTGCCGCGCGCCAGCGCGCCGAGCACCCCCTGATCCAGCAGGCCGTCGGTTTCCACGGTCAGCGGGAGGAGGTTGATCAGGATCTCGGCCCCGGCGACGGCAGGAAGGAGGGCTTCGCGCCCGGCCAAGCAGTCCACTCCCGCAAGCTCCTTGAGAGTGCGAGACCAGGCCCGCACCGGGAAGCCGAGCCGTGCCAGTGCCAGCGCGACCGGCGCGCCGAGATGGCCTGCTCCGAGCACCGTGACGGGTCGCTCCGAAGCCAGTTTCTCCGGTACCGGGGCCCAGCGCATTTCGACCTGGCTTGCCCGGTAGTCGAACAGGTTGCGGTGCCAGGCCAGTGTCTGCGCCAGCACCCATTCCAGCATGCCGGCCGTGAGCGCCCCATCGGACAGTCGAACGATCGGCACGTCATCCGGAACCTCTCCCGGCTGTAGCAATGCCTCGACGCCCGCGTTGACGCTGAACAAGGCCTCAATCGGTCCGAGCGCTTTGAGCGCGCCGGCCGGCGGCTTGCCGACCAGGGCATACGTGACCGCACCCTGGACCGCTGAAGGGTCCAGCAGGACCGCATGATCGGGCAACGCCTGCTTCAGCAGCTCGACCCATTCGAGGGCATTCGCCCTCAGCAGGACAACCAGTGTCTTCATGCTGGAAAGCCTATCATGCGGCCGAGGCGCGACAACTTGCACAAAACTCGCCCATTCATGAGTCGTATCAGCCTGCCCTGCGCTTGACCCTTCAAGGCCAGGGCTCTGCCCTGGACCCGCTCAAGGCTCAGCCTTGAGAATCCAGTTATCTTGATACGATGGTTTCTACATGCCGAGGCCTTTGGCGATTGAGCCGCGACGCGGATCAATTCTCCGAACGGTCAATGCGTCCCTTGGTGTAGGTCGTCATGCTCTCCATTCCGCCACCTCATGCAACCAGTACTTGTTCTGCTGTTGATGCGTGCCCCGCCGACCGTCAGAAGGGAGGCCGGCATCAGCCCTGGTGCCGGTTTGTGCGTCGATGCCTCGCTGCGAGCCGTTGACTGAAGGACCAGGCGTCCGCGCACGTTCAGGATGCTCGCGATCAGGACCGGTTCCCGGGGCAGCCGGCGAGGAGCGGCGGCGCGGGAAGCGAGAGAGAGAATGTCCCCATTTCACATGGCGTTCCGTGTCGACGATCTGGACTCGACGAGAGGCTTCTACGGAAACCTCCTCGGATGCCGGCAGGGGCGGGAAGCCGACACTTGGATAGACTTCAACTTCTTCGGAAATCAGATTTCAGCACACCTGGGACCGCGTCAGGAACAGCAGCTGACATCAACCGTGGATGGAAAGTCGGTCCCTCTTGTCCATTTCGGGGCAGTGCTTCCCT
Source organism: uncultured Acetobacteraceae bacterium (assembly GCA_964249315.1). Taxonomy (GTDB): domain Bacteria; phylum Pseudomonadota; class Alphaproteobacteria; order Acetobacterales; family Acetobacteraceae; genus Lichenicoccus. The sequence continues at coordinate 12,985 of CAXUCM010000055.1, forward strand.
GGCATGACTGGGAAGCGCTTTATCGTCGGCTGGAGGCGGCCGCCGTGCCATTCCTTCTGGAGCCGCAGATTCGGTTTGTAGACCTTCCCGGTGAACAGGCAACGTTCTTTGTCGCGGATCCTTCCGGAAACGCCCTGGAATTCAAGGCCTATCGCACGACGGACGCCATCTTCGATTACTAGCCATCTGCTGATGCTCCAGTGACGCATGCACATCGTGAGGCCTTCCCTTCTTTCGGGTCTGCCAGGCTCGTGCCGCACAGCAGAGCAAGGAGCCTAGTGTCCTGCCTCCCGAATTCGGAGAGAAGCAGGCCACTATCTTTTAGATTTAGCTAGGGTCCACTTAGAACCTGAAGTTTGAAGACTTCAGGTTCGGGACACTGGAGCGTTTTCCGTTCGCGTTCACTTACGCAACCCGCTCCAGCTCGTTGTCTTGGTGAGCATCTTTGTCCGATCAGATGGTGCCATCGGATCGGATGATGCTACGGCCTGCCCGCAAGGGTCGTCATGGGTGATGCCGCCTACGACGCTGATCCCCAACAATCCAGCCCCGGCCCGCACCCGGTCGACCAGCACCTCTAGCAGGCTGCTGAAAAACCCTCGCGGCTGACGCTCTGACGTGATTCGCTCT
>CAXUCM010000056.1:0-13556 GCA_964249315.1 uncultured Acetobacteraceae bacterium
CCCCATCACCTCGCCTGCACGCCAAATATAGAGGTCCAGGGGCTCGGCCCCTGGCGGGTCCAGGGCAGCGCCCTGGCCTTGCTTTCCTACCGAAGCTGCCGCGCAACCTCGTCGAGATACGCGTCCTGCTGCAGCACCGCCGCGCGGACGATGCGGGTGAATAGTGGCACGTGGGCATCCGGCACCCGGCCCTCCTCGTAGCCGCCGGTGCCGGGCAGCTCGCCGAGGCGATGGCGGACGAACTGGTCGATCACCGTCTCCGGGTTCTCGCCGGCCTGCTCGCTCTGGAACAGCGCCTGCACGGCGCCGACCCGTGCGGCGGTGCGGGCGCGCGTCCGCGGCGCCCGGGCTTTCGGCACCGGTCGGCTGTCGGCCTCGGTCGGGGGAGCGTTCATGCGCGCTTCATCGCCCCTTTGCCTCGGCGGGTCCAGCCTCGTCCGGATCCGCCGACGGCACCAGCGCGAGGTTCGGCAGCGATCCCAGGATCGTCTCGAAGTCGCGCGCCTCGCGGAAATCCCGATAGACGCTGGCGAAGCGCACGTAGGCGACGGCGTCGACCTCGCGCAGCGTGTCCATCACCAGCTCGCCGAGCTGCTTGCTCGGGATCTCGTTCTCGCCCGAGGCCTCGAGCTGACGCACCAGCCCGTTGACGATGCGCTCGATGCGCTCCTCGTGGATCGGCCGCTTGCGCATGGCGATGCGGATCGATCGGGCGAGCTTGTCGCGCTCGAACGGCACCCGCCTGCCGTCGACCTTGACCACCACCAGCTCGCGCAGCTGCACGCGCTCGATGGTGGTGAAGCGCTGCCCGCAGGTCGGGCAGAACCGACGGCGCCGGATCGCCGCGGCATCCTCGTTCGGACGGCTGTCCTTGACCTGGGTATCGTCATGGCCGCAGAAAGGGCATCGCATCGCGGCCGGGATCCGGGAGCTGTGAGAGCGGCGCTCTTAGGTGCGCCCGCCGCGGGCGGCTGACAAGGCACGATCTCGCCGCCACCAGTGCGCGACCCCTCACCGATACAGAGAGCCGAGCCTATGACCGTCTCCCCGATGCCGAGCAGTGCGACCATCGCGGCCGCCGACCATGCCGCGCGCCACTGGCGCAGCCCGGAGCCCGGCCGGCTGCGCGTCGGCTCGGAGGCGCACAAGCGCGCCATGTGCGCGATGTTCCACGACACCTTCAACCCGTACAAGCCCTCGGTGATCGACTGGCCGGTGCTCGACGACGCGGCCCTCGCCCGGATCACCGCGCTGCCGATCTGGGACATCGCGGTGCAGACCGAGGGCCGCGCCCGGCTGCGCATGCGCGCCTACGCCGACAGGCTCAGCGACCCGGCGCTCAAGGAGGCGATCGGGCTGAACGCCTGGGAGGAGAACCGGCACAAGGAGGTGCTCTCGCGCATGGTCGCCTTCTACGGCATCAGGCTCGCCCGCGAGCCGGACTACGTGCCGCCTCGCGATGCCGAGTGGGCCTACCTGGTCACCGGCTTCAGCGAGTGCGTCGACAGCTTCTTCGCCTTCGGCCTGTTCGAGATGGCACGCCGCTCCGGGCTGTTCCCGCAGCCGCTGATCGACACCTTCGAGCCGGTGATGCAGGAGGAGTGCCGCCACATCCTGCTGTTCGCGAACTGGCTGGCGTGGCACCGGCGCACCATGCCGGTCTGGAAGCGGCCGGCCTTCGAGCTGCGGGTGGCGGCGGTGTGGGTGTTCCTCGGCTGGGAGCGGATCGGCACCGCCCGCGGCATGGATGCCGACGGGCGCAAGGTCGTCGAGGACAACAACTTCACCGTCAACGGCGCCAGGTCGGTCAGCAGCGAGGAGATCAGCGTGCGCGAGCTGATGGGGCTCTGCCTGCAGGAGAACGACCGCCGCTTTTGCGGCTACGATGCGAGGCTGCTGCGGCCGACCACGATGCCGAACCTGGTGCGCCTGGCGCGGCGCTTCATGCGCGCTCCGAAGCTGCCCACGGCGAGCGGCACACGCGCCGCCGCGTGAGGCGCGCCGGCCTCGCAGTGCTGGCCGCCGCGGTCACGCTCGCCGCCGGCGCCCCCGCGGGCAGCCTCGTCGTCTCGCAGGCCTGGATCCGCGCGCTTGCACCGGGCATCCCGGCCGCCGGCTACTTCACCCTGGCCAATCAGGGCGATCGGGCGGCGAAGCTCGTCGGCGCCGCCTCGCCCGCCTGCGGCAGCCTGACGCTGCACCGGACCATGGCGATGGGTGCGACGATGTCGACGATGCAGCCGGTCGCCGCCCTGACGGTGCCGCCGCATGGCAGCGTCCGCTTCGCGCCGGGCGGCTATCACCTGATGTGCGAACAGGCCGGAGCCGCAGTGCAGCCCGGCCGCAGCATCCCGGTGACATTCCGCTTCGACGACGGACGCAGCGTGCGTTCGGACTTCCCTGTGCGCGGCGCACGCGGTTAAGGATTTGGTGTTCTGCCCACACCCTGCCGGGGACGGACCTGCCTGGTTCAAGCTCCGGCAGGTACCCCTGGATCAGACGGGTCGCTTCATCGGCGCGATGACACGACCTATTTCTTGGGGGTTGTCGTATCCGGAACAACCACGGCAATCGGCGTCGCCTGGGCAACCTCGGATCCGGCGTTGACGAGCGGCCCGATGATCGCGTCCAGCTGGGCTGGTTCGCTAGCTCCTGAAGCGAAACGATACCGAAACGACGAAGTTCCTCTACCCGACCTGGGATCAGTTGCGGCGTCGTCATGTCGAGCTTGGATCGCGAGGCGGATCAATGAGCGGTGCCCTGGCCCTGCCGGCTCACCCGCCGTGCAACGCGGTCAGCACCTTGTCGCCGTAGCGATCCAGCTTCGAGGCGCCGACCCCCTTGATGGTGCCGAGCTCGGCGACATCCGCCGGATTGCGCGAGGCGATCTCGCGCAGCACGGAATCGTGGAAGATCACGTAGGGCGGCAGCGACTGCGTGCGTGCCTCCTGCCGGCGCCACTCGCGCAGCGCCTCGAAGCGAGGCTCGGCCCCGGCCTCGAGCGTGGCCGGGCCCTCGCGCGGGGCACGCGCTATCTTGCCCGGTTCCACCGCGTCCTCGCGCAGCATCAGCTTCTCCTCGCCGCGCAGGATCGGGCGTGCCACCTCGTCGTTGAAGCACAGCGTCGCATACTCGCCGTCGCCGGTGCGCAAGGCGCCGCGCGAGACCAGCTGGCGGATGACGCTGCGCCAAAAGCCCTCCGAGCTCTCCTTGCCGATGCCGTAGAGCGGGAGCTGGTCGTGCCGGTACTTGCTGACCATCTCGGTCTGCCGTCCGCGCAGCACGGAGACGATGTGCAGCGCGCCGAAGCGCTGGCCGGTGCGGTAGATCGCCGAGAGCACCTTCTGTGCCGCCACGGTGCCGTCGAACAGCGCCATCGGATTGCGGCAATTGTCGCAGTGGCCGCAATCGCGCGGCAGCGTCTCGCCGAAGCAGGCCAGCAGCGCGCGGGTGCGGCAGGCGGTGGTCTCGGTCAGCCCGATCATCGCCTCCAGCCGCTGGCTCATCACCTGCTTCTGCGCCGGCGGCGCGGTGGACTGGTCGAGCCAATGCCGCGCGCGGGCGATATCCTCGCCCCCGTAGAGCAGCAGCGTGTCGGCCCGTTCGCCGTCGCGGCCGGCGCGGCCGATCTGCTGGTAGTAGCCTTCCGGGCTGTCCGGCATGTCCAGATGCACCACCTGGCGCACGTCCGGCCGGTCGATGCCCATGCCGAAGGCGATCGTCGCCACCACCACCACCGGCTCGCCGGAGCGGAATCGTGCCAGCGCCGCACGCTTCTCCAGCGGCGAGATGCCGGCATGGAAGACGATCGCCGGCCAATCGCGCTCACGCAGCGAGCGCGCGATCCGTTCGGTCTTGTTGCGGCTGCCGCAATAGACGATCGCCGCCCCCGTCGGCGAACGATGCGCCTCGAGGATGTCGGTCAGCTGCTTGAGCTCGGCGCCTTTCGGGCGCACCGCGACGTGCAGGTTGGCCCGGTGGAAGCTCGCCGTCATCACCTCCGCCTGCGGCATCTCGAGTGCGTGCAGGATGTCGCTGCGGGTGCGCGGATCCGCCGTCGCCGTGAGCGCGATCCGCGGCACGCCGGGCAGTGCCTCCGGCAGCCGCGACAGGGCGCGGTATTCCGGCCGGAACTCGTGGCCCCAGGCGGAAACGCAGTGCGCCTCGTCGATGGCGACGACCGAGATGCGCAGGCGCGACAGCCGTTCCAGCATTCCCGGCGACAGCAGGCGCTCGGGCGAGACGTAGAGCAGGTCGAGCCTTGCTTGCGCGAGGTCGGCGCGGATGCGCGACGCCACCTCCGGTTCCAGATCGGAATGCAGCGCCGCCGCGCGGATGCCGAGCTGCTGCAGGGCGGCGACCTGGTCGTCCATCAGCGCGATCAGCGGCGAGATCACCAGGCCCATGCCGGGCCGGCACAAGGCGGGGATCTGGTAGCACAGGCTCTTGCCGCCGCCGGTCGGCATCAGCACCAGCGCGTCGCCGCCCTGCATCACCCGGGTGATCGCGGCCTCCTGCAGGCCACGGAAGGCGTCGAAGCCGAACACGCGCGCGAGCACCGCCAGCGGCTCCAGCCATTCCGGCTCGCGAAGCGCCGACATGGCGGCGGGATCAGTTGCCGAAATCGATCTCGACCCGACGCGCGCCGACTTCCGGATCCTCGTTCGACGGGTCGCGCGGACGTACCCGGATGCGGTTGGCGGCGACGCCGTCGGCACGCAGCGCGCTCGCCACCACCTCGCCGCGACGGGCCGACAGCGCCTCGTCGGCGCTCAGCGAGCCGTGCGCCGCGGCGGAGCCTTCGACCAGCAGGTCGAGCGTCGGATTGTCGGCCGCCTTGTCCGCCGCTTCCGCGACCACGTCGCGGGCCGGCGCATCGAGCCGCGCGGAGTCCTTGCCGAAGAAGACGACGTATTTGCGGCCCAGCGCGCCGCCTTCGAACAGGGAGCATGCACCGAGCAGGACCGGCAGCGAACAGACGGCGAGCGAGAGCGGCAGACGACGCATGGGACGAGCTTTCTCCGACCTGGAGGTCGAGGTTGGGGCTCTACCCCAAGCCCCGCCAAAGGCTCGCCTTTGGAAACCTCTCGAAGAGGTTGGTCTTAGAGCAATAGGGCAGGCCTGGGAACGTGATTACGCCGCAATTTCAGCCCTGCCGCCTTGCAGCCGCCAGACCCGGTCGAGCTGTTCCACGCCGACCAGCCGATGCACGATCAGGATGATGCTGCGGCCGCTGCCGGCCTCGCCGCCCCCGGCCCGGTTCAGGGTGAGGAGGAAGTCGCGCTCGGTGTCGGCATCCAGGCCGGCGCAGGGTTCGTCGAGGATCAGGATCGGCGCACGCGACAGCAGCACCCGGGCCAGCGCCAGCCGACGCCCCTGCCCGCCCGACAGGAGCGAGGCCGCCTCGCCCGGCCAGGCGTCGAGCCCGCCCGGCAGGCCGCGCACCAGCTCGGCGAGCTGCGCCTGCTCCAGCGCCGCCCAGAGCTCCGGCTCGCTCGCCTCGGGCCGACCGAGCAGCAGGTTGTTGCGGATCGAATCGTCGAACAGGTGGCTGTCCTGGCCGAGCCAGGCGACGCTTCGGCGCAGTGCGGTCTCGTCGAGTCGGGCAAGATCGATGCCGCCCACGCTGACCTGGCCCGCCTGCGGCACCACGGTGCGCAGCAGCAGCGCCGCCAGGGTCGACTTGCCGGCGCCGGACGATCCCAACAGCGCCACGCGGGCGCCGGGAGGGATCGACAGCGACAGCCCGTCGAACACGGCGGCCCGGTCCGGCTGCCAGCGGAAGCGCACCCGCTCGAAGCGCACGGCGCTGTCCGCCGGCCAGGCGAGTGCCGCCCTGCCCGGCAGGGAAGGTGCCGTCTCGGCCGCGGTCTCCAGCACCCGGGTCGCGGCCTGCGCCATGTGACCGGCGAGCACGCCGGCGCGCACGAGGCCCGACGTCGCCTCGAACGCCGCCAGCAGCAGGAACAGGAACAGCACCGCGTCGAGCGGAGGAATGCGCGGCAGGCCGACCCCGGCCGAGGCCGCCAGCACGCAGAACACCGCCGCCTGGCCGCACAGGAACGAGGCGGCGCCGGCGAGTGCACCGCGACGGGCAAGGCTCGACTGCGCGTCGAGCAGCGCCGTCTCGCTCGCCTCGACCGCGGCCAGGGCGCGCGCGTCGGCGTCGAACACGCGGATCTCGGGCAGCGCCGAGGCCATGTCGAGGGCGGCGATGCGCAGCCCGGCAGCACTCCGCGACAGCGCCCCGCCGGCCAGCGCCGAGCGTCGCGCGGCGAGCCAGGGCAGCAGCAGCGTCGCGGTGGCGAAGCACAGGCAGGTCGCCAGCGCCAGCAGCGGCGCCGTCCTCCCGATCAGCGCCGCCAGCAGCGGCAGGCAGAGCAGGGCGGCCGCGAGCGGCAGCAGCAGGCGCAGATAGAGGCCGTCGAGCGCCTCGACGTCGCCGACCAGACGCGACAGCGCGTCGCCGGTGCGGCGAAACCCCAGGCCTCCGGCAGCGCTCGCGGCGAGCCGACGGAAGAACCAGATGCGCAGGGCGGCCAGCGCGCGGAAGGTTGCGCCATGCGTCAGCAGCCGCTCGCCGTAGCGCAGCACCACGCGGCCGACGCCGAGGCCGCGCAGCAGCCAGGCCGAGGCCAGCAGCAGGCCGACCGTGCTGCCGGCGAGACGCAGCCCGGCGACGGCGAGCAGCGAGAGGGCGAACAGAAGGGCTGCGAGCGACACCGCCATGCCGCCGGCGAGCCCGGCGGCGCGGCCGCGCCAGAGCGAGAGGATGGCGCCGAGCGGTGCGGCCAGCGACCGCGGGCGCTCCCGCATCCTCATGGAACGGCCAGCGCGGTCACCAGGCGGCCGGCGCGCAGCTGCAGCCGCCGGGCGCCGAGACCGTGCGCTGCGGCGGCGTGGCTCGCGATCAGCATGGTGCGATGCCGGCCGAGACGGCGCAGGCTGTCGAACACCGCGCGCTCGGTCTCCGGGTCGAGATGCGCGGTCGGCTCGTCGAGCAGCAGCAGCGGCGCGTCGCGCAGGGCGGCGCGAGCGATCGCCACGCGCTGCGCCTGGCCGCCGGAAAGGCCGTAGCCGCCCTCGCCGATGCGCGTGTCGAGCCCCTCCGGCAGCTCATCCAGCAGCGGCTCGAGGGCGGCGACCCGGACCGCCTCCTCGAGCGCGGCGGTCTCCGCTTCGGGCCGGGCGAAGCGGATGTTGTCGCGCAGCGAGCCGGCGAACAGCATCGGACGCTGGCCGATCCACGACACCAGCCCGGCGCGCTCGGCGGGCGAAAGGGCCTGCAGGTCGATGCCGTCGATCAGGATGCGGCCGCGCGCCGGTGCGACGAGGCCGAGGGCGAGCGCGATCACGGTGGACTTGCCGGCGCCGGACGGACCGGTGAGCAGCGCCGTCTCGCCCGCTGCCAGCCGGAAGTCGAGTCCTTCCAGGGTCGTCCCCCGCGACGCATCCCAGGCATAGCCGACACCCTCGAACACCAGGCCGACCCCGCCCGCATGGCGGGCTGCCGGGAGCGGCGCGGCCGATCTCGCCGGAAGCGGCTCGGGCAATCCTGCGAGCGCCTCGGCGCAGGACGTCGCCTGGGCGCGGTCCTGGTAGGCCAGCGCGAAGCTGCGCAGCGGCGCGAAGAACTCCGGCACCAGCAGCAAGGCGAACAGCGCACGCGGCACGGCGAGCGGCGCCTGCGTACCCGCCGCGTGCAGGAACACGCCGCCGTCGCGCAGCGCGATCGCGACGATGGCGGCCGCCATCGCGCAGTCCAGCCCGGCCGAGGACAGGAACGCCACGCGCAGCACGCGCATGGTGCGTCGGCGCAGCTCGTCCGCCGCCTGCGACAGCCGGTCCGCCTCGTCCTCGGCGCGGCCTGCCAGCACGATGGTGGCGATGCCGCGCATGCGGTCGACGAAGCGCGTCTGCAGCCGCGACATCGCCAGGAACTGCGTGCGCGCGGCCAGCGCCGCGCCGATGCCGAACAGCGCCTGCATCAGCGGCACCGCGATGCCGCAGCAGAGCAGCACCAGGCCGGCGAAGGGCTGCGCCAGCCAGGCCGCCAGTAGCACCAGCAGCGGCGCCATCCCGGCCAGGCTGGCCGCCGGCAGGTAGCGCGAGAAGAAGCCGTCGACCGCCTCGATCCGGTCGACCGCGAGCACCGCCAGCGCCGCGCTGTGGGTGCCGCGCAGCAGCTGCGGGCCGCCGGCGAGGATGCCGGCGAGCGCCCCGCGTCGCAGCCGCCGGCGGGCGTGCGCCCCGGCATCGGCGGAGACGATCTCGGCCGCCGCCTGCAGCAGCGCGCGCACCAGCGCGGTCAGCACGAAGCCGAGCAGGGCGCCGCCCACGCCGCCTCGGCCGGCGAGGCAGGCGGCGAGCACCCAGGCGATGCAGCCGGCCTGCAGCAGCCCCGCCAGGCAACCGAGCAGTCCGAGCAGCAGGACCGGAAACGCCCGCCCCCGCCCCAGGCGCGATTGCGCGCGGATCCATGCCTTGGTCGCCGTCCGGGAGCCGCTCATGACGCACAGGAGTGGCGACGCGGCAGGCCGCGGACAACCGGGCCGGCGGGGTTCCTTGCCAAAGCTTCATCCATCGCGGGCATCGTCCCCGGCCTCGCCGTCCTCCTCGCCGATATCCGCTTCCTTCGGATGCAGCGGGAAGGTCAGCGTATAGCGGGTCCCGCCACCCTCGTGCACGTCGAGCTGCGCGCCGAGCTGTCGCGAGAAGCCGCGGATGAGCTGGATGCCGAGACCGTCGCGGATGCCGGTCTCCGTCTCCGCCCGCCCGGCCGGAATGCCGACGCCGTCATCCTCCAGCAGCAGACGCCCCATGCCCTCGCCCAGCTCGCTGAGCACGACCCGGACATGGCCGCTGCGGCCGTCCGGGAAGGCGTACTTGATCGCGTTGCTGACCGCCTCGGTCACCACCAGCGCCAGCGGCACCGCCTGATCGGTCGCCATCGCGATCTCCGGCGCCTCGATATGGAGCTGGATGCGCCGGCCCTGCTTCTCGCCGATGGCCTGGAACAGCTGCGCGCAGAGCTCCTGCAGGAACGAGCGCATGTTCAGCGTCTGCAGGTCGCCTTCCGAATAGAGGTAGCGATGCAGCGTCGCCAGTGCGCGCACGCGGTCGCGCGCCGAGGCGAACTCCGCGCGCGCTTCCGGCTGGCGGATGCGGTTGGCCTGCAGGTTGAGCAGCGAGGCGATGATCTGCAGGTTGTTCTTCACCCGATGGTGGATCTCCTTGATCAGCAGCTCCTGCCTGGCCTCCGCCTCGCGCAGCTCGTGCTCGTGCCGGGACAGGCTCCGGGTCGCCTGATGGAAGACACGGGATAGCTCGCGCAGCTCGGCCGGCATCATCCGGCCTTCGCCCGGATCGTAGTCGCCGGCCTGGCGCCAGTGCGTCACCGCCCGGGTCAGCGATTGCAGCGGTGCGACCACCAGCATGTTGGCGCCGACGGCGACGCCGAGCAGCCCGATCCCGAGCAGCAGCACGATGCCGATCACGCGGATGATGAACAGGGTGAGCGCATGCACCTCCGCGTCGGTCGGACGGGTCAGCGTCAGCAGCGAGATCGGCGCCGACAGCACGCCGTAGGCGGCCGAGCCCGACGGCGTCGACACCGCTTCGCCCTGCCCGGCGGAGGCGAGCCGGACCAGGTGCTCGAGGTCCGGCGGGACCGGCCAGTCGCAGTCCCGGCAGACCGGCGCCGCCAGGCCATCCGGACCGACCAGCCAGGCGCGCATGCGCTGGCTGCTGCCCAGGATGCCGGAACGGCCGTCGGCGCCGAACAGGGTGCGGCCGTCCCAGCCGAGCGGCATCGCCGCCAGCAGCGTGCGCGCGGGTGCGTGCGGCTCGCGCCAGGCCAGCGTCGCGACCAGCCGGCGCGGCCGTTCGAGCAGTGCCAGGTGCTGGACCTCGAAACCCTCCGACGTCTCGGCAAGCGGCTCGGAGGGCATCGAGCCGGAGACGCACACGACGTGACCGGCCGCATCGAGCTCCGCCAGGCCGTCATAGCGCTGCCGCTGCGTCACCAGCGCGAGATGCAGCGCCGGCTCGCAGCGTGACGGATCGCGCAACGCGTCGAGCGAGGCCACGTTCTGCAGGAAATCGCGCGAGGCGGCGAGGCTGCCCTGCGTGCGCCCACGCAGCATGTTGACCAGTGAGCCGGCACGGGCCGCACTAGCGTCGGAAGCGGCCTCGTAGCTATGCCAGGAGATCGCGCCGCTGAGCACGGCGATGGGAGCGGAGGAAAGCAGGATGATGAGGATCATCCGTGTGCTGACGGTATCGAGGGCACGGCTGACCCGATGCTGACCCGCCGACCACATCATCCTCGGGTCAGGAGTCCGCGCCTGGATCTTCGCCGCCATCCCGCCGGTCCCATGAAGCGCCCGAAGTATCGCGCGATCGCGCGGACGCCGCTACTGCTTATCGTCCTCGATGATCTTGAGCAGATCCTCCGGGATCGGCTCGCCGGCGACGGCGTCGAACAGCTGGTGCAGCCCGCGGTTGAGCCACAGGTCGAACGCGGCGTCCGGCTTGCGCCGAGGCCGGCGCGTCGACGACCGCGCCGCCTCGTCCCGTCTGTCATCGCCTCGGCTCGTCAAGTCTGGTGTGTCCCGGATCGATCGGTGCGGCGTCATGCCTCGTCTGTATCGATCCGGACCGCCGGGCAGTTGCAGCGTCCCGTGCAATGCGGGCAGCCTGCGTATCCTGCGCAGGGCCGCCCGCCTTGCGGCGGACTAGGCGGTCGCGTGCGCCTCGACCATGCGCCGTGCCACCGCGCCGGAGAGGCGCGTCTTCGCCGGCCGCTGCTCGCGTGTCTCCGGCGTGTCGCCCATCAGCCAGGCTTCCAGCTGCCGCCGGGCCCGGAAGACGCGGCTCTTCGCGGTGCCGACCGCGCAACCAGTGGATTCCGCCAGCGCCTCGTAGCTCATGCCCTGCACGACCACCATGATCAGCGCCTCGCGCTGGTCCGCCGGCAGGCGGGTCATCGCCTTGCCGAGATCCTTCAGCGCCAGGCGGTCCTCGTGCGGCGCCTCGGTCGCGAAGGCCGACGACGGCACGTCGTCGATGTCGGTGGTGTCGCGGCGCTTGCGCAGGTTGGAGATGAACCGGTTGCGCAGGATGCGGTGCATCCAGGCGGCGAAGTTGGTGCCCGGGATGAAGCTCGCCTGTGCCGACAGCGCGTTGCAGACCGCGTCCTGCACCAGATCCTCCGCCGCGGCGCGGTTGCGGGTGAGCGCCAGCGCCTGGACGCGCAGCTTCGGCAGGATGGTGATGACCTGGGCGTGGAAACCGGTCGAGCCGGCGTCGGCGGGGCGTGCACTGAGCGACATGAGGACAATTTCTCCGTATCCAGCCGAGCAATGACCGGTCGCGCGGAACCGTTGCGTCCGAACGCGATGCGCCATGTCACGAAACCGCGATGAGCTGCAGGGACTTAGCCGCGCGACCCTGGCCAGGGCGGATTTGGCGATCCGCCCCGGGCGGGCTACGATCAGGCTTGGCTCGGCAGGCGCAGACGGCGCCGGCGGCGGCAGGATGCAAGCAGGTGGGATCGAGGCGTCCGATGTCAGGGTTTCGGAACGATGTCGAGTGCCGTGGCGAGGCGGGCTCTTGCCCGCGACACGCGTGCCTTGACGGTTCCGGTCGGAACGCCGCACACCGCAGCCGCCTGCTCGTAGCTGAGCTCCTGCGCGCCGACCAGCACCAGCGCCTCGCGCAGCTGCGGCGGCAGCGCGAACAGGGCGCGCTGCAGGTCCGACACCTCGCCGCGACGGCCGGCGTCCGGAGCCGCGTTCGCGGGGACGGGCAGTTCCTCGTTGAGGATGCGCGTCTCCCGTCGATGGCGCCGGGCCGTCTCGTAGAAGCCGTTGCGCTGGATCGTGAACAACCACGCCTTGAGGTTGCTCCCGTCCTGGAACTGGTCGATCGCCGCCAGCGCACGGACCAGGGTGTCCTGTACCAGATCGTCCGCCGCGACGGCGTCGCGGGTCAGGAACCGCGCGAAGCCGCGCAGATCGGGCAGCAGTTCGGCGATCTGCCGGTGCAGTGCCGCGGACCGGGAGACAGGGCCGGCGCTTCCGGCGGTCGCGTGCCCCTGCCCTTGCCGTGCTGGCGCGTCCCGACCGACCACTCCGACCCCATCTTCATCCGTGAGAGATACGCCTGATGGCCAAGACGCGGCGCGACGATCTGATCCGCGCTCTACCGTACGCGCGACGTTATGCGCGTGCCTTGACCGGAAGCCAACCGCGCGGCGACCTGCTGGTGGCCGAGAGCCTGCGCGAGCTGATCTCAGTGCCGCCCGATGACCGCACCGCCCGGCATGGGCTGTACAACTGGGTCACGCGCCGTTTCAACAGCGGCCTGGTCGATCCCGGCGAGGTCGATGGCGGCCTGACCGCCCAGCAGCGCCAGCTGCTGCTGCTGACGGCACTCGAGGAGGTGTCGGTCGAGGAAGCGGCGCCGATCGTCGCACTCGGGCTCGACGAGGCCAGTGCGCAGTTGAGCGATGCCCGCTCCCGCCTGCGCGACGCCGCGGCGACCGACGTGCTGATCATCGAGGACGAGCCGATCATCGCGATGGATATCGAGGACCTCGTGCTCGGCTGCGGCCACCGCGTCGTCGGCACCGCCTCGAGCGAGGCGGACGCGGTGCGGATCGCCCAGAAGACCCGCCCCGGCCTGATCCTTGCCGACATCAATCTGGGCGTCGGCGGCGACGGCACCTCGGCGGTCAGCCGCATCCTCAAGCACCACTACGCACCGGTGATCTTCGTGACCGCCTACCCGGAACGGCTGCTGACCGGCGAGACGGTCGAGCCCGCCTTCGTCATCACCAAGCCGTTCGAGCCGCTGACCCTGGCGATCGCCACCTACCAGGCGGTCACCGGCGGCGTCACCTTGAAATAGCGGCCGGCGTCAGGCGGCTTGGACGGAACCGCGGCGCAAGACGTAACGTTCGCAGCGGGCGCCCGCGGGTTGGCATCGCCTTCAATGCCGTGCCAATGACCCTCCGACCTTCAGGCCCGCCGCCCGGCGGCATGCGGGATCCTTCCACGCCTACGGAGTCGCTCATGGACTCGATCGAGACCAGCCCCGCTTCGCTGACCCAGGAGCCCGGCGCCGACAAGGCTGCCGCGGGCAGCGGCGGCGCATCGCGCGCGACGCCGCCGCACCTGGCCTGGCTGCCCGTCGCCGAGATCGATCAGCCGGAACGGCGGTCCGGGTTCGACCGGCTGCTGGTGCCCGACCTGCTGCACGAGGCGGGCGAGGCCGGGGTGCTGGGCTCGCGTGCGCCGGCCGCCTCGGCGATCGCGGCCCTGGTGGCCGGCGTCGCACCCGGGGCCGTCGTGATCGACCTGATGCTGGACCGCATCGCCGCCGGCGGCGACCTCCTGCGCCAGCATCCGGACCTGTTCGCAGCCCCCGACCGGGCGCAGGCGCTGGATCCGCGACGGGTGCCGACGCCGCATCTGGGCCGGCCGCTGTTGCGGCAGCCGGGCGACGCCGAACGGCTGGGCGCCTGGTGGGGCGAGCTGGGCGCCGGCTGGGCG
>CAXUCM010000057.1:0-10397 GCA_964249315.1 uncultured Acetobacteraceae bacterium
AGGCTGCGCGTGTCGATTGAGACCCCGTTAGCCGCGATCGGTCCCGCGGCGGTGCCGCCGGTGGCGGCGTGCAGGTCGGCCAGCGTCCACAGCGCGCTCACGCCGCCACCCCGGCGAGGTGCCGCAGCACCGCGCGATCGTCGAACGGCAGCGTCTCGCCGCCGATGGTCTGGCCCTGCTCGTGGCCCTTGCCGGCGATGACCAGCACGTCGCCGGCGCGGATCGCCTCCAGCCCGGCCTCGATCGCGGCCGCGCGGTCGGCGATCTCGATGCCGTCGGGACAGGCCGACAGGATCTCGGCGCGGATCGCCGCCGGCGGCTCGGAGCGCGGGTTGTCGTCGGTGACGATGGCGAGATCGGCGAGACGTTGCGCCACGGCCCCCATCAGCGGCCGCTTGCCGCGGTCGCGGTCGCCACCGGCGCCGAACACCACCACCAGCCGGCCGAGCGTGTGCGGCCGCAGGCTTTCCAGCAGGCGCGCCAGCGCGTCCGGGGTGTGCGCGTAATCGACGTAGGCGACGGCGCCGTCATCGAGCCGCACGGCGCGCTCCATGCGGCCGCGCACGCCCACCAGACGCGGCAGCGCCTCGAGCGTGCGGGCCAAGGCGTCCAGCTCCGGCTCGGCAAGAAGAGCAGCAAGAAGAACGTTGTCGGCCTGGAACCTGCCGGGCAGGGCGAGGCTGATCTGGTGCCGTCGGCCGAGTGCCTCGAGCTCCAGCACCTGACCTTCGGGGAGCGGCCGGGCTCGCAGCAGCCGGATCGTCTCGCCGCGCTCGCCCGCCAGCCGCAGCGTCTGGCCGCGGCGCGCGGCGATCGAGCGCAGCCCGTCCAGGCTGGCGGCGTCCATGTCGGCGTTGGCGCCGGCGAGGCCGCCCATCGGCAGCAGCCGCTCGAACAGCTCCAGCTTGGCACGACGATAGGCCTCCAGCGTGCCGTGATAGTCGAGATGGTCCCGGGTCAGGTTGGAGAAGCCGGCGGCGTCGATGCGCAGCCCGTCGAGCCGGTGCTGCGACAGGCCGTGCGAGGAGGCCTCGATCGCCGCGGCCCGCACGCCGTCGCGCGCGAGCCGGGCCAGCGTGCGGGCCAGGCTGATGCTGTCCGGCGTGGTCAGCGCCGGCCCGACCTCGTGCGGCGAGGCAGGAGCGACCACGCCCAGCGTGCCGAGACTGGCCGCTCGCAGGCCGCCCAGCGCCCAGAGCTGGCGCAGGAACTCGGCGGTGCTGGTCTTGCCGTTGGTGCCGGTGACCGCGACGATCCGCGCCGGCGGCGGTCCGGCCATGTGGCTGGCGAGCCGGGCGAGGGCGGAGGCCGGCGCCTCGTGCAGCAGCAGCGGCCGCCTCGGCACCCGGTCGGGCCAGGCGGTGCCGGTCCGCGCCAGCACCGCGGCGGCACCGGCCGCGACGGCGTCGGCGATGAAGCGGCTGCCGTCGGTGCGATGGCCGGGCAGGGCGGCGAACAGCGTCCCCGGAAGCACCAGCCGGCTGTCCAGCGCGAGGTCGAGGATCTCGGTGCCGCGGTCGCCGTCCGGGAGTGTCAGGCCGACCGCGCCGGCGAGCTCATCGAGACGCATCTCGCGACTCCGGCGCATCAGGCTCCATGGCGGCGTCCCGGTAGCTGACCTCCTGGCGCAGCCGGGCCGCCTCCGGCACTGGGACGTGACGGGCGGGATGCGTCGGCGCCGACGGCTTCGGCGGCGCGGGCTCCAGCGGCATCGCCAGTGCCGCGTCGATCGCCGGCGCATCGGCGAGGTCGGGGAACAGGCCGAGCATCGGCCCGATCCGCGAGACGATCTTCGAGACGGCGGGGGCGGCGACCCAGGCGGCAGTGGTCCAGCCATGCGTCGCCTTGTTGCCGACCGGGCTGTCGAGCATCACGTAGACCGCGTAGCGCGGCGTGTTCATCGGGAAGATGCCGGTGAAGGCGGCGACGTTGACGTGCTTGAGGTAGCCGCCGTGCGGCCCGATCTTCTCGGCCGTGCCGGTCTTGCCGCCGACGAAGTAGCCCGGCACGTCGGCGCTCTGGGCGATGCCCTTGGTCACGACCAGGCGCAGCATCAGCCGCAGCAGCCGCGAGTTCTCGTCGGACAGCAGCTTCGGACCCTGCGGGATGATCTGCGCCTCGCCGTCGGGCTCGATGTCGGCCTGGCCGAGCGGCAGCGTCGCCGCGACCTGCTGCAGGCCGGCATTGTCGGTGTGGCCGTCATCGCGCGCGAGCAGGGTGGGCGTGACCAGCACGCCGCCGTTGGCGGCCGCCGCGGTGCCGCGCACGATCGCCAGCGGCGGCTCGGCGACGCCGTGGCCGAAGCCCACCGTCATCACCGTCGAGACCCCCCAGTTGCGCAGGCTGGGCACGATCGGGTGGCCGGACTCCGGCAGCTCGACCGGCACGCGCGAGAAGAATCCCATGCGTCGCAGCCAGTCCTGCTGCCGCGCGGCGCCGACCTCGAGCGCGATGTGGGCCGCCGCCGGGTTCGACGAGAACGCCATCACCGCCGGCAGCGCGAGCCAGGGCGCGAAATGATCGGTCTTCATGTCGGCGATGGTGAAGCGGCCGACATGGATCGGGAGCGTCGAGAACTTGTCCCAGACATGCGCCGCACCGTCCTGCAGCGCCATCGCCGCGGTCTGCAGCTTGAAGGTGGAGCCGGGCTCGTACATGCCGGTGACGGCCCGGTTGAAGCGCTGGTCGTCGGTCGCGCGGCTGAACAGGTTGGCGTCGTAGTCGGGCAGGCTGACCATGGCGATGATCTCGCCGCTGCGCACGTCCATGACGATGGCGCAGGCGCCGATGGCGCGGAACTCGTCCTTGGCGGCCGCGAGCTCGTCGCGCACCACCGCCTGCACCCGGACGTCGAGCGACAGCCGGATCGGGTGCGGATCGGCGTTCAGGCGACGGTCGAAGTAGCGCTCGACCCCGGCGGTGCCGTGATCGTCGATATCGACCGCGCCCATGATCTGTGCCGCCACCCGGCCGAGCGGATAGTGCCGCTTCTCGCCGGGATCGAAATAGATTCCCGGTATGCCGAGATCGTTGATCGCCAGTTCCTTGTCGGGCGGCACGTCGCGGGCGATGTAGACGAACTGCTTCTTCTCGGACAGCCGCTTGAGCGTGTCGGCGGCGTCCAGGGCGGGCAGGATCGCCTTCAGCCGGCGCGTCGCCTCTTTCGGATCCATCAGCTCGAGCGGGTTGGCGAACACGTCCGAGAGCGGCAGCGAGATCGCCAGGATCTGGCCGTTGCGGTCGGTGATGGTGGCGCGGTGCACGTGCACCAGGCCGACATCGTCGACCAGCAGGCCCTTCGGATCCGCACCGGCGTTCGGCAGTCGCGGCACCTGCGGGCCGATCTCGCGCGCCACCGGCGCCATCGGATGGAACACCGTCGCCAGCGCCAGCTTGACCGAGACCGCGCCGAACAGCACGCCGAAGCCGCCAGCGACCGACAGCAGCCGCACCCGCATCCGCTCGAGGGCGGTACGATGGACGAGCTCCTGCGTCACCCGCACGACCGTCTCGCCGCCTTGCCGCGCTTGAGCCATGTCTTCCGGCTGCCTCAGTTCTCGTCCTGCACCGGCACCGGCGCCGGCAGGGTCGCGCGCGCGAAGCCGAGCGAGGAGCCGGTGCGCATCGCCTCCGGACGCGGTGCCGCGAACCGCCGCAGCAGCATGGGCGCGGCGCCGGCCTCGTAGGACGCCATCCGGGTCGCGATACGCATCGGCGTCGAGGCGGGCGGGTTCAGCGCCGCGAAGCGGGTCGGCGCATGCATCGCGCGCGGCCGGCGTGTCTGCGGCCGCGGCGCGTGCACCCGCGGCGCATCTTCGTCCCGCGCCGACGGCTCGGGCTCCGGCTCGTCGGCGCTCGGCACCAGGCTGCGCGCCATCACCTGCTGCACCGACGCCGCCACCGGCGCGCTGCCCGGCGCCGGCGTCGCGGCGGCGAGCAGCGGCGCGGCGTCGCTCGCCGGCTCCGGGGCTGCGGGTGCGGCCGGTGCCGCGTCGATCTGCGGCAGGTGCTGCGCCAACGCCGTCATCTGCACGAATTGTCCCGGCGCGAGCGGATGCAGGTGCGGCAGGAACCGGCTGGCCAGCGCCTGCAGCCGATCCGGCTGGTTCAGCAGCGCCCATTCCGCACGCAGCATCGCGGTGCGCTCGCGAATCGCCTGCGTGTCGTGTGCGACCTGCGAGATCTGCTGATCCAGCACCGTGGTGCGGTGTTTCGCGGTGTACAGATACATCCCGGAGGCGCCGGCAAGCAGGACGCAGAGGACGGTGAAGGGGCGGATCATGCGAGGCTTCCTGCCGGCCGGATCGTTGCGTTGGTGTCGATTGCTAGAGGGAGGCGTTGCAGCCCGCGCAGCCTGGCGCTGCGCGCACGGGGATTAAGGCTGCTCTCGGTTTGTTGTGGTCGCAGCACCTTGTTCTCCAATAGCTGGAAGTTCGCGTGCGCGGAACGATTTATGTCGAGTCTGCGCGGATCATGCCTGGACGGGAGCGGCGTTTTCCCGGCGGCCCCGTGCATGAAGCGTTTGACGATACGATCCTCGAGCGAATGGAACGACACCACCAGCAGCGTGCCGCCCGGCGCCAGCAGGGAGGCTGCCGCCTGCAGGCCGCGTTCGACTTCGCCGAGCTCGTCGTTGACGTGAATGCGCAACGCCTGGAACGAGCGCGTGGCAGGATCGATGCGTCCGGAGCGGTCGGGCGGCACCACCGCGCGGATGATGCCGGCGAGCTGCAGCGTGGTCTCGATCGGAGCCGCGGCGCGCGCGGCGATGATCGCGCGCGCGATCCGACGCGACAGCCGCTCCTCGCCGAACCGGTAGATGATGTCGGCAAGTTCGGCTTCCGGCGCGCGGTTCACCAGATCCGCCGCACTGCCGCCTTGACGACTCATGCGCATGTCGAGCGGGCCGTCCTGGCGGAACGAGAAGCCGCGCGCGGGATCGTCGAGCTGGAACGAGGAGACGCCGAGATCGAGCACGACGCCGTCCAGTCGCTCGACGCCGCGTGCGGCGAGCAGGGCGAGCATGTCGCCGAAGCTGCCTTCGATCAGGTGCAGCCGCGCGTCGCCTTGCTCGGCGATCGCGCGCGCCATCGTCTCGCCGCGTGCGACCGCGTCCGGATCGCGATCGATCGCCCACACCGTGCAACGCGCCTGCGCCAGGATGGCGCGCGCGTAGCCGCCGCCGCCGAAGGTGCCGTCGAGATAGATGCCGCCGTCGCGCGGTCGCAGCGCCGCCAGAACCTCGGCCAGCATGACCGGACGATGCAGCGCCGGCGCGGCGGCCGTTCCGCTCACGACGCGGCTCCGCGCGCCATCGGCAGGCTGACGCCGCGCGAGCGCGCGCGCGCCTCGGTGCGCCAGCGCTCGGCCGCGGCCGGCTCCCAGATCTGGAAGGTCTTGCCGAGCCCCATGAACGCCACCTGTTCGGACAGGGCGGCATGCGCGGCCAGGATCTCCGGCAGCACGATGCGGCCTTCCCGGTCGGCATCGACCGGGTAGGCGTCGGCATAAAGGGTGGCGGCGAAGTCGTCATGCTCCTCGGAGAACATGTCGAGCTGGTCGAGCGGGGTGGCCAGGGCGGCGAACACGTCGGTCGGCCAGGCCTCGATGCAGGGCTGCTTGTGCGAGGGACGCAGCACGACCTGCACCGGAGTCGCCTCCGACGCGCCGTCATCGGCCGAGATGCCGGCGGCCTGGGCGCGGTTGCGCAGCACGGTGCGAAAGCCAGCCGGGATCGACACGCGACCCTTGGCATCGATGCGGTTCTGGTGGGTGCCGAGGAACACGCTCATGCGCGGCGATGCTCCCTGACTGTGCCGGATGGATGGGCCAAGTTTCTCTTGGGTAGACATGGGATATCATGGGAAAACCTGGGCGGTCAAACAAGAATGCAAGTTTTTACCGTGACTTGGCCGCAAATTACCTTGCCGCGGAAAAGACTCGATATCGTTTCGATCGACTTCCTCGCTATGCTCGACAGAAGCTTGAAATCGAGACGAACATTCGCCCAGTTCATGATATGTTCTGAAGCAGCGTCGACTGCAGCCGAGTGGTCGCAGCAAGATGGTATCGGAGTCGGAATGTCTACTTCGGCGTCATCGCCGCAGCAGAAGTGCCAGACGGCCTGTAAGCCGGGTTCTGTCCGCATCCGACGGATGCGGGACGGTCATTCCTCTGGGACACGCATCGCTGCGTGCCTCGCGCGACCAACCCGGGCGGCGAGGCGGGAGACCTCCGGCCGCGCCTCCCGAGGGAAACCCGGCCTGCCGCCCCTATTCGGTCTTGCTCCCGGTGGGGTTTACCCTGCCGCCGCCGTTGCCGGCAGCGCGGTGCGCTCTTACCGCACCGTTTCACCCTTGCCCGCAGGACCGCCTGAGCGGACGTGCGGGCGGTTTGTTTTCTGTGGCACTTTCCCTGGGGTCGCCCCCGCCGGCGGTTAGCCGGCACCGTCCTCTCGTGGAGCCCGGACTTTCCTCCACCGCGTCCCGACTCCGGCCCGGGGGCCGAAGCGCTGGCGGCAGCGACCGTCCGGCCGTCTGGCGCGTGCAAGCTGACCGCGGCACGCGGCGGCGTCAAGCAGGGTTGCGGTCGGGGCGCCGCCCCGCCTCGATCCCGACCGCCGCATCGCGCCGCGTTTCGGCGTTGCGGCAGGAGGCGTCTTCAGTCGGGACTTGCGGTGGGCCGTACGACGATCTCGGTCGTGTCCGCGGCTCGATCGCCATCAAAAGCGAAGCCTTTGAAATCCATTTATTATGGACTGGTCACCCGAGGAAGCAGCGGAGCATGCCGACAGTCATTCCGGGTGACGTTCAAGAGATAGGACTTCAGAGGCTTCGCCTTTGATTGGATCGAGGGGGTGAAACTGCTCGGCCTTTTCTGTGTTCGCGCCGGCACGGCGCTCAGAGCTGGCGGATGGTCTCGAAGTCGAAATCGAGATCGTCCGGGCTGCTGCCGATCCGCAGGCTGGTCTTGGTCGGCATCGAATAGGGGGGCACCGGCAGGTTGTAGTAGGCCGGCGAGCCGCTGAACACGCGACCGGCGAGATCGAACTTCGAGCCGTGGCACGGACAGGCATAGCCGCCCGGCCAGTTCGCGACCGGGTCGGTCGGCGAGGGCTTCGGCACGTAGCCGGGCACGCAGCCGAGATGCGTGCAGATGCCGACCATCACGCCGTATTCGGGGGCGATCGAGCGGTGCCAGTTCACCACGTAGTCCGGCTGCTGCAGCTCCTTCGAGGTCCAGTCGCGCAGGCGGTTGGTCAGGTTGGTGTCCTGCAGCGTCAGCAGCGCCTCCGGCGTGCGATGCACGACGAACACCGGCTTGCCGCGCCACACCACGACGATCTGCTGGCCCGGCGCGATCTTCGACAGGTCGACATCGACGTTGGCGTCCGCGCTGTCGGTGGCGCCGGTCGGCGACAGGCTGTCGAGGAACGGCCAGACGAAGCCGCCGACGCCGACGATCGCCGCCGCCCCGGTCAGCAGGGTGAGGAAGTCGCGACGCGTGCCGGTGCCGTGCCCCGACCCATCCCCGTGATGCGCATCCCCGGGGTGCGCAGTCCCGTGCTGGGTAGCCGCGTCGTCCGTCTGCGTCGCCATGTCGTCTCCCGCTGTTACCGCACGTCGTGGAACTGTCCCGGGCTGCCACGATCGCTCTGCACCGTGCCGTGGTCGCGGTCGACCCGCAAGGTGAACAGCACCGGCAGCGGTCCTCGCGATGCGGCCGGCGCAGCCCCGGCCGGCGCACAGCCGCCGCTCCGCTTCTCCCAGACCTGGATCCGCTGCGCGTCGCTCGGGTCGTTGCCGTTGATGACGAACAGCAGGCAGGCCTTGCGGTCGGTCGTCAGCCCGTCCTGCACCACCAGGTCGCGCAGATGCTCGACCACCGCGTAGTCCTGGTGCCAGTCCAGCTTCGGCGGGAACAGCTGCCGCTGCAGCCGGTCCAGCACGCCGGTGAAGTGCAGCACCACCACCAGCACGCCGACCGCGACGATGGCGATGATCCGGCTCGCGACCTGACGCGGCGCCAGGGACGGGCTGCGAGCCGGGCTGCGCGCGCCCACCTAGCCCATCGCCTCGTGCCAGGAATGGCCCTCGCCCTGGATCAGCCGGCGCGCCGCCTCCGGGCCCCAGCTGCCGGCGCCGTAATGGTTGAGCGTGTCGGGATGGTGCTTCCAGCCCTCCAGGATCGGCTCGACCCAGTTCCAGGCGGCCTCCACCTCGTCGCGACGCATGAACAGCACCGGATCGCCGCGCACCGTGTCCATCAGCAGCCGTTCGTAGGCGTCGGGATAGCGCGTCGCGAACGCCTTTTCGAAGGAGATGTCGATGTTGGCCGGGCGCAGCACCATGCCGTCCGGACCCGGGTCCTTGCTCATGATCGAGAGCTGGATGCCCTCCTCGGGCTGCAGCCGGATGGTCAGCCGGTTGGCCTGCAGCCTGGACGGGAAGATCGACCACGGCGTCTCCTTGAACTGCACCACGATCTCGCTGACCTTGACCGGCAGCCGCTTGCCGGAGCGCAGGTAGAACGGCACCTTGCCCCAGCGCCAGCTATGCACCTCCGCCTTCAGCGCGACGAAGGTCTCGGTGTCGCTCTGACGGCCTTCGCCGAGCTCTTCGAGGTAGCCGGGGACGATCGCATCGCCGATGCGTCCGCGTCCGTATTGGCCGCGGATCGCCACGTGCGGCACGTCCTGCGGCCGGATCGGCTTGAGCGCCCGCAGCACCTTGAGCTTCTCGTTGCGCAGGCTGTCCGCCTCGAGCGAGCCGGGCGGCTCCATCGCCACCAGGCACATCACCTGCAGCAGGTGGTTCTGGATCATGTCGCGCAGCGCGCCGGAATGATCGTAATAGTCGCCGCGACCCTCGACGCCGACGGTCTCGGCGGCGGTGATCTGCACGTGGTCGATCGCGTCCGAGGACCATAGCCGCTCGAACACCGGGTTGGCGAAGCGCAGCGCGATCAGGTTCTGCACCGTCTCCTTGCCGAGATAGTGGTCGATGCGGAACACGTGCCGCTCCGGGAAGACCTCGCCGACCTCGTCGTTGATCTGCCGGGCGGAGGCGAGGTCGTGGCCGATCGGCTTCTCCAGCACGACGCGCGATTTCGGCGTCACCAGCCCCTGTGCCGCGAGGTTGCGGCAGATCCGGCCGTACAGTCCCGGCGAGGTCGCCAGGTAGAACACGCGCACGCGCTCATCGTCGCCGGCGCCGAACAGGCGGGTCAGGTTGCCCCAGCTGCTCTCGCCCTCGGCGCCGTTGACGCTGGCGTAGAACACCTGGCCGAGGAAGCGGCGCAGCGTGTCCGCCTGCAGGTCCGGCGTCTTGACGAAGCGGTTCAGCGCCGCCTCTGCGCGCTCGCGGAAGCCGTCGTCGGAAAGCTCCGAGCGCGCCGCCCCGATCACGCGCGCGTCGGCCGGCATCTGCCCCTCGCAGAACCGGTAGTACAGCGCCGGCAGCAGCTTGCGCATGGTCAGGTCACCGGTGGCGCCGAAGACCACGTAGTCGAACGACTCGACCGGGCTGTTGGTCGGGATCATGGCATGCGTGCTCCAGGACGGGTGGGGACGTGGACGCAGGATTGGGCTTTGCACCACGCCCCGCAAGGGCCGCCGCCCCGGAGGCTGCATTCGCATTGACCCTCGCCGGCGGGTCTTGGTAAGCCCCGCCGCCTCAGAGGGACGAGGGGCGAGCGATGACGCTGGACACCAAGCAACGCGCGGCCCGCGCGCCGGACGAGGCCCCCGCGACCGGCGGCATCGCCGCCGACCGGCTGCGCAGCATCATCGAGCGCATCGAGCGGCTCGAGGAGGAGCGTCGCGCGCTCGGCGGCGACATCAAGGACATCTTCGCGGAAGCCAAGTCGGCCGGCTTCGACGTCAAGGTGATCCGCCAGATCATCCGCATCCGTCGGCAGGAGCCGGCCGAGATCGAGGAGCAGGAGACCCTGCTCGACATCTATCGTCGCGCGCTGGGCATGTAGGATACGATCAGGTCGCACCGAGGCGAGACCCGTCCGCATGACCCTGCCTCCGATCCTGCCGGACTGGATCCCCTGGTGGGCGCAGCTCGGCCTGTTCGTGCTCGCGCTGCTGTTCGCCGTCGCCTTCCTGATGATGCCGTTCGCGGTGTTCGGGCTGAAGGGCCGGCTGGACCTGCTGGAGGCGCAGCTCGACGACATGCATTCCGACCTGCGCATGCTGGCGACGCGGCTGCCGGACGCGGAGGTGCCGCGGTCGCGGCGATCGGTCACGGTCGAGCCGGATCGCAGCGAGCCGCGGCTGCGCTGGCCGCGCGACGAGGGTTAAGGCTGGGGCTCCGCCCCAAGCCAAAGGCTCACCTTCGGAGGATTCTTGTAGATGGATTCTCAAGGCTGAGCCTTGAGCGGGTCCAGGG
>CAXUCM010000057.1:10407-11909 GCA_964249315.1 uncultured Acetobacteraceae bacterium
GGGGCGGGTGGCTGTGCGGGGGGGGCGCCCCCCCCCCCCCCCCGCCCCGCCCCCCCCCCCCCCCCCCCCCCCCCCTTGGAGGGTCGGGTGCCACACGGGTCGGTCGTCGCGACCGGAAGCATCGCCGTGCTGGCGATCGTCGGCGTCATCCTGCGGCCCTGGCGCCTGCCCGAGGCGATCTGGGCGGTCGCCGGAGCCGCATTGCTGGTGGCGACCGGATTGCTCTCGTCGCGGGAGGCGTGGCGCGGCATCCTGGCCGGCGGCGACGTCTACCTGTTCCTCCTCGGCATGATGCTGCTCGCCGAGCTTGCGCGCCGGGAGGGATTGTTCGACTGGCTGGCGTCGCACGCGGCGCGAGGCGCGCGCGGGTCGTCACTGCGGCTGTTCACGCTGGTCTACCTGGTGGGCACGGTGGCGACGGTGTTCCTCTCGAACGATGCGACGGCGGTGGTGCTGACCCCGGCGGTGGCGGCGGTGACGCGCACCGTGCGGGCGAGGCAGCCGATGCCGTACCTGCTGATCTGCGCCACCGTAGCGAACGCCGCATCCTTCGTCCTGCCGATCTCCAACCCCGCCAACCTGGTGATCTACGGCACGCAGATGCCGACGCTGGCGCGCTGGCTGCCGCTCTACGCGCTGCCGTCGCTGCTGGCGATCGCGGCGACCTACGTCATGCTCCTGCTCTCGCAACGAGGCGCGCTGCGGCAGCCGATCGCCGCCGACGTGCCGTCCTCGATCCTCGGCACCGGCGGATGCGTGGCTGCGGCAGGGATCGTCGGCACCACGATCCTGCTGATGATCGCCTCGGCGTGCGCGTGGCCGCTCGGCCTGCCGACCTGCCTGGGCGGCCTGCTGACGGGAGCTCTCGTGCTGCTGGCGACCCGGAGCGCGCCCTTGCCGGTGCTGCGCGGCGTGTCCTGGCAGGTGCTGCCTCTGGTCGCGGGCCTGTTCGTCCTGGTCGCGGCGATCGACCGCACCGGCCTGTTGCGGATCCTGTCCAGCCTGCTGCGGCAGGCAGCGCAGCAATCCCTCGCATCGAGCTGGGGGCTCGCCATGGCGCTGGCGCTGGCGTGCAACCTGACGAACAACCTGCCGGCCGGGCTGATCGCGGGCCAGGCGATCCAGGCGGCGCGACCTCCGGACGCGATCACCGGCGCGATGCTGATCGGCATCGATCTCGGCCCGAACCTCTCGGTCACCGGCTCGCTGGCGACGATCCTGTGGCTATCGTCGCTGCGGCGGGACGGAGTGCAGGTCAGCGCCGCTGCGTTCCTCAAGATCGGCCTGCTGGTCATGCCGCCGGCGCTGATGCTGGCGCTGGCCGGTCTGAGGCTCGCCCGACTTCTGACCGGCATTGCATGACGGCCCAGTAAAGCCGGAATCTAAAGGTTTCCAAAGGCGAGCCTTTGGCGGGGTTCGGGGCGGAGCCCCGACCTCAACCCTGCGCATACGGCCAAACCCCCCCCACCACCCGGAGCCCCGCCGCCGCGCCCGGTTCCGGG
>CAXUCM010000057.1:11919-12606 GCA_964249315.1 uncultured Acetobacteraceae bacterium
CCCCCCCACCCCCCCCCCACCCCCCCGCCCCCCCCCGGCGGGCGGGGGGGGGGCCGCCCCCCCCCCCCCCCACCTCAACCCTGCGCATACGGCATCACCGCGCCCTCCACGCTGAGCGAGACCTCGGCGCCGGTTGACGGTGTCAACGTGCCGGGCACGCGGGCGGTGAGTGGCGCCGGCGCGTCCGGCAGCCGCAGCGTGACCAGGGCGTCGTGGCCGCCGAAGCTGATGCGTTCGACGATGGCGCGGATCGGCGTCGCGCCGGCCGGGAGCAGGCGCACCTGTTCCGGCCGCAGCAGCAGATGCACCGGGCCGTGCGCGGGCGTCAGCAAGGCCAGCGTGCCGAACCGGCAGCGTGCGGTGTCGCCGTTCGCCTGGCCCGTCACCAGCACCGCCTCGCCGACGAAGCCGGCGAGCGCGATGTCGGCGGGCTGCCGGTAGCGCGTCTGCGGCGTCGCCACCTGCACCATGCGGCCGTCGCGCAGCACCGCGACGCGTGTGCCGAGCGACAGCGCCTCGGCCTGGTCGTGCGTCACCAGCACCGTGGTGGCGCCGCTGGCGGCGAGCGCGGCGGCGACCGCGGCGCGGGTCTCGACGCGCAGCGTCGCGTCCAGCGCCGAGAACGGCTCGTCGAGCAGCAGCAGCGAAGGGGAAGGGGCAAGGGCGCGCGCCCGGGCGACGCGCTGC
>CAXUCM010000057.1:12616-13551 GCA_964249315.1 uncultured Acetobacteraceae bacterium
GCGAGCAGGGCGGCCGCGCGCGAAGCCTCACGACCGGCCGCGCGCGAAGCCTCACGACGGGCCGCGCGCAAAGCCTCACGACGGGCCGCACGCGGCAGCCCGAACAGCACGTTCCGCGCCACCGAGAGGTGCGGGAACAGCGCGCCCTCCTGTGCCACGTAGCCGATCCGGCGCCGCTCCGGCGGCACGTGCAGCCGGCGGTCGGCCAGCGTGCGGCCGGCGACGATGATCCGCCCGGCATCGACGCGCTCGAAGCCGCACAGCAGCCGCAGCAGCGTGGTCTTGCCGCCGCCGGAGGCGCCGAGGATGGCGAGCGTGCTGCCGGACTCGACGTGCAGGTCGATGTCGCGCAGCACCGCCGTCGCGCCGAAGGACTTGCCCAGCGACTCGACGCGCAGCTCGGCCATGCTACCCGGTCGCATCCAGGCGTGCGGCGAACCCGCGCACGAACAGCCAGCTGGACAGCAGCGACAGGGCGACCATCAGGGCGGCGTAGGGGGCCGCCGCGGCGAACGCCAGGGTCGAGCTGTCGACCCAGATCTCGGTGGCCAGCGTGCGGGTGCCGATCGGCGAGAGCAGCAGCGTGGTGGTGAGCTCGGTGACGGTGCAGACGAACACCAGTGCGGCTGCCGCGGCAAGGCCGGGGGCTGCGACCGGCAGCAGCACCCGGACGAACACCGACGGCGCGCCCAGGCCGAGCGAGCGTGCGGACTCCTCCAGCCCGCGCGGCATCTGCGCGAAGGCCGCCCGGGTGCTGACCAGCGCCAGCGGCAGGAACAGGATCGCGTAGGCGAGCACCAGCAATGCCGCGCTCTGATACAGCACCTGCGCCACCTGCAGGCTCAGCGTGACCAGAGCGAGCGCCACGACGATGCCGGGCACGCCCTGGGCGAGGAAGCCGGCGCGTTCGAGCAGGCTCGCCGCGCGGCCGGGAT
>CAXUCM010000058.1:0-13219 GCA_964249315.1 uncultured Acetobacteraceae bacterium
ACGCTCGCCTATGACGGCCTGCTGATCGCGACCGGCGGGCTGCCGCGCCCGCTGAAGGTGCCGGGTGCGGACCTCGCCGGCGTGCATGCGCTGCGCTCGCGCGAGGATACGCGCGAAATCCTCGCCGGGCTCGCCGGGACGAACGCGCCGGCGGTGATCGTCGGCGGCAGCTTCATCGGCCTGGAAGCGGCCTCCGCCCTGCGCGAGCAGGACGTGCCGGTGATCGTGGTGGCACCGCACGAGATCCCGTTCGAGGCCCAGTTCGGCAGCCGCATCGGCGGCATGTTCCGTCGCCTGCACGAGGATCATGGCGTGCGCTGGCTCGGCGGCCGCAGCGTCGCCGCGATCGAGGGCGGGCAGCGGGCGCGCGTCGTCGTGCTGGATGACGGCACGCGCCTGGATGCCGGGCTGGTGCTGCTCGGCCTCGGCGTGACGCCCGCGACCGGGTTCGCGGACCGGCTCGACCGCACCGAGGATGGCGGCATCGTCGTCGACGCGTCGATGCGCGCGGGAGCGGAGATCTTCGCCGCCGGCGACGTCGCCCGGTTCCCGTTCGAAGGCCGAGCGCGGCAGCGCGTCGAGCACTGGCGCGTCGCCCAGCAGCACGCGCGCATCGCCGCGGCCGGGATGCTCGGGCGACCGGCCGCTTCGATGCCGACGCCGTTCTTCTGGACCTATCATTACGGCAAACGCTACGAATATATCGGCCATCCGCAGGATTTCGACCAAGTGCAGATCGACGGCGACCTCGAGGCGGGCGACTTCCTGGCGCGGCTGACCGACGGCGGCAGGCTGGTCGGTCTGGTCGCCTGCGGGCGCGAGGCGGAGACCGCCGCCCTGATCGCGGACCAGCCCTTCATCAGCGGGTGAGCGCCGGCGCGCCCGCGCGGCCGCGGCTCGGCTCGCTGCGCCTGCTGCTCGGCTACCTGCGTCCGTATGGCGGCCGCGTGTTCGCCGCGAGCGTCGCCCTGCTCGCCGCCGCCGGCCTGGTGCTCGGGCTGGGCCAGGGCGTGCGACACCTGATCGATGGCGGTTTCGGCACGCACAGCGTCGCGCGGCTGAATCATGCGGCGCTGGCGATGGCCGCGATCGTCGCCGCGCTGGCGTTCGCCACCGCGGCCCGCTTCTTCCTGGTCTCCTGGCTCGGCGAGCGCGTCGCAGCGGACATCCGGCGCGACGTGTTCGACCACGTCGTCTCGCTGTCGCCGAGCTTCTTCGAGACCGCGCGCACCGGCGACATCCTGGCGCGGCTGACCGCGGACGTGTCGGTGCTGCAGGCGCTGACCGGCTCGGCGATCTCGCTGTGGATGCGCAACCTGCTGACCCTGGTCGGCGCCTTCGTCATGCTGGTGGTCACCAGCGCCAAGCTCGCCGGCATCATCGTGCTGGTGGTGCCGCTGGTGCTGCTGCCGGTGATCCTGTTCGGACGACGCGAGAAGCTGCTGTCGCGTCGGGCGCAGGACCGGGTCGGCGATCTCAGCACCTATGCCGAGGAGACGGTGAACTTCCTGCGCACGGTGCAGGCCTTCACCCACGAGGATCACGACCGCAGCCGGTTCGGCGTCCTGGTGGAGCAGTCCGTCGCGACCGCACTCGCCCGCATCGGCACGAGGGCGACGCAACTGCTCTGCGTCATCCTGCTCGGCTTCGGCGCGATCACGCTCAGCCTGTGGATCGGCGGCCGCGACGTCGTGCTCGGCCGGCTCAGCGGCGGCGCGCTCTCCGCCTTCGTGTTCTACGCGATCCTGCTCGCCAGTTCGGGGGCGGCGATGAGCGAGCTGTGGGGCGAGGTGCAGCGCGCGGCGGGGGCTGCCGAGCGCATCGCCGAGCTGCTGCACGAGCCGCCGGGCATCGTCGCGCCCGCCGAGCCCGCGCGCCTGCCGACGCCGACGCGCGGCCGGATCGGCTTCGACGCGGTGAGCTTCCGCTACCCGGCACGCCCCGCGACGGCAGCTTTGGACGGCATCAGCCTGACCATCGAGCCGGGCGAGTTCGCCGCCCTGGTGGGACCGTCCGGCGCCGGCAAGACCACCCTGTTCCAGCTGCTGCTGCGCTTCCACGATCCGCTGGAGGGCGCCGTGCGCATCGACGGCACCGACATCCGCACGCTCGATCCGCGCGCGCTGCGCCGGCAGATCGGACTGGTGCCGCAGGATCCGGTGATCTTCAGCACCAGCGCGCGCGAGAACATCCGCTACGGCCGCCCGGATGCGTCCGACGCCGAGGTGCGCGCGGCGGCGGAGGCGGCGGCGGCCGATTTCCTCGACGACCTGCCGCAGGGCTATGACAGCTTCCTCGGCGAGAAGGGCGTCCGCCTCTCGGGCGGCCAGCGGCAGCGCATCGCCATCGCCCGCGCGGTGCTGCGCGACGCACCGATCCTGCTGCTCGACGAGGCCACCAGCGCGCTGGACGCCGCCTCCGAACGGGCCGTCCAACAGGCGCTCACCCTGCTGGCGCGCAGCCGCACGACGCTGGTGGTGGCCCACCGGCTGGCCACGGTGCGACGCGCCGACCGCATCATCGTGCTCGACCAGGGACGCATCGTCGCCACCGGCAACCATGCCGCGCTGATGCGCGAGGACGGCCTCTACGCCCGTCTGGCGCAGCTTCAGTTCACCGATTCCTGACCGGTGTGTGCTTGTTCGAGCGCGCGTGTTCCTATTATGTTCTCGTTAATCGAGGATGGGGCACATCGTGGCGGCTGGCGTGGAGTCGATCGAGAGCAGCGCGGACATCCTGGTGACGCTGCTGCTGTGCGGGCTGATGGGGCTGCTCGGCCAGGGCGTGCGCGCCGCCCTCGGCTTCAAGAACGCCGTCGCCGCGTCGCCGCAGACGCGGTTCGACGGCAGCTACTTCGCCACCAGCCTGGTGATCGGCTTCATTGCCGGCGACCTCGCCGGGGTCGGCATCGGGCTGGACAAGCTCTCGCATTTCGATGCCGGCAACCTCCATATCCTGATCGGCATCGCCGCGGCCGGCTATGCCGGCGTGGATTTCATCGAGAACAGCTTCTCGAGCATGGTCCCGTTCGCCGGGCCGCAGCACAGGAGGCCGGCCGAGCCGGAGGATCCGGAGTGAACCTGTCTCGAGCGGGGATGCCGTGCGGGCCCTGGGCGTGACGGCGTCCGCCCTGAGGGTCGCGGTGGTCGGCGCCGGGCTCGCCGGCCTCGCCTGCGCGGCGGCGCTGCACGAGCGGGGTGCCGCGGTCACCCTGTTCGACAAGGCGCGTCGTCCCGGCGGCCGGCTGGCGACGCGACGGGTCGACGGGCTCCGCTTCGACCACGGTGCGCAATACGCCACCGCCCGCGGCGACGCCTTCAAGACCTTCCTCGCCGAAGCCGGCGACCTAGTGGCACCCTGGGACCCGGGTGCGGCGTCGCCGCGCTGGGTCGGCATCCCGGGCATGTCGGCGTTGGCCGAGGCGGCGGCGGCGCGCGGCATCGGCACGCTGCATTGCCATCGTCAGGTGTGCTTCCTCGCACACGCGGACGGGTCCTGGCGGCTGCGCCATCAGGATGCATCGATGATCCGTCCCGGCGCCGTGGCCGATGACGGCGAGGCGGCCGGCCCGTTCGACCGGCTGGTGCTGGCGCTGCCGGCGCCGCAGGCGGCAGCGCTGCTGGCCACGATCGGACATGGGTTCGCCGCCGCGGCGGCCGCGGTGACGATGCAGCCCTGCTGGTGCCTGATGCTGGCCTACGACGATCGCCAGCCGGGCGCGGACACGCGCAGGCTCGAGGAGGGCACGTTCGCCTGGATCGCGCGCGACAGTTCCCGTCCCGGCCGGGCGAAGCTGCCGGACGCATGGGTGGCGCATGCCGGTGCGGACTGGTCGCGCGCCAACCTGGAAACCGATCCGGCCGCGGTGCTGACGCGGCTGCAGGACGCCTTTCGGGCTTCGACCGCCATCGACGCAGCACCACGCCATGCGTCGGTGCATCGCTGGCGCTACGCGCGCGCCGGGGCGCCGCTCGGTCGGTCCTGCCTGTGGGATCCGGCCGGCCTGGCCGTGTGCGGCGACTGGTGCCTGGGTGCGCGCGTCGAGGCGGCGTTCGACTCCGGCCGCGCCGCCGCCGAGGCGTGTCTCTGACGCAGAGCCGTGCCGTGCGAACAGACGCGCGGCGTATCACTTTTGTTGTTCCACCAGAACCCCCAGGAGGATCCTGGCTTGTTCGAGCGAACTTGAAGAACGGGCCACGCCGGATGACCGCCAACAGCTTGCTCTGGATCACCACGATCGTCATGGCCGTCGGAGGATTGCTGATCCTCCTGATCGGCAAACGTCGCACGCCGACCGAGGAATTGCAGACCGTGGTGCACGGCATCGTGCCGCTGATCGCGGCCTGCTCGTACCTGGCGATGGCGACCGGGCAAGGCCTGGTGCCGCTGCCGAACAATGCCGGCGGCACGCGGATCTTCTACTACGCGCGCTACGTCGACTGGACCTTCACCACGCCGCTGCTGCTGCTCTCGCTGATGGTCACGGCGATGCATGGCAGCCAGAAGCGGGCCGGCGCGATCACCGGCGTCCTGCTGGCGGACGTGATGATGATCGTCACCGCGTTCATCTTCGCAGCCTCGGAGACCGCGTGGATGCGGTGGACCTGGTTCATCGTCTCCTGCGCCGCCTTCCTCGGCGTGTTCTACGTCATCTGGATCTCGGCACTGCAGGCCAACGCCGGCGAGCGCGCGGATGTACGTGCGAACTACCGCCTGAACGCCAGCATCCTGTCCGGGCTCTGGATACTTTATCCGCTGGTGCTGGCAGTGTCCCCGGACGGGCTTGGCACCATCGGCGATGCCGCCGCCGTGCTGCTGATCGCCATCCTCGACGTGCTGTCCAAGGTGGCCTACGGGTTGCTGGCGACCGCCTCGGACGCCAAGTCGACCGACCTGGACCTCGCCGAGCTCTCCGCGCGACCGAAGCTGCGCACGGCGGCCTGATACCGCGTCAGACGCGCTGCATGCGTTCGGGGGTGAGCTCGGAGAGGTTCCGCACGCCATCGACCGCCATGTAGAGGTCCGCCTCGGCGAGCAGGCAGCGCAGCACGTGCACGATCCCCGCCTCCCCCAGGTGTCGAGCGTGACCACGATGCCCTTGAAGCCTGCCGCCTCCGCCCGATGCACCGGGCTTTCGGCCAGTGCGCGGTCGGTCGGCGTGTAGAGCTGGAAAAGTCCCGGCGTCTCGCCGAACGCGGCTGCCACCTCCTCCAGCGGGTCGACGCTGAGCGTCGAGGCGACCATCGGCACGCCGATGCGCGCCGCCGCCCACGCCGTCGCCCACGCCGTCGCGAGGTCGCCATGCCCGTCCGGCGCGCACAGCCCGATCACGCCGATCGGGCTCATGAACAGCGGCGAAGGCAGCCGCAGGCCGAACAGCTCGATGGAAAGGTCGCGCCTGCTCGCACCCACGAACATCCGCGGCACCAGGCCCCAGCGATCGAACGCGCGGACGTTGGCATCCTGGGTCCGCTCGTTGCCGCACCCCCCGGCGACGTAGGACACCAGGCTGGCCGGCATCGCCGCATGCGCCTTGGCCTCCAGCGCCTCGAAGCGGACCGGCAGGCGCGGCTGGTTGCCGGACAGCCCGGCACCGTAGATCTCGTTCTGATAGTCAGCGAAATGCGCCATCAGCGATCATGTCCCGGCAGCTTGCGATCCAGCTGGCGCAGGAAGCCGGGCCAGGCGAGCGCGCCGACGTCGTGGCCGGTGTGCAGATGCATCACGCAGGTCGCGCCCTCGCGCGCCACATGGATCGCCGAGTGGATGGTGAAGCCAGCCGGATTGATCCTATACGCCTCCCCGTCGCGGCGACCCGCCGCTCAACGCGCAGCGACGCATCCGATCGAGCTTGCCCTTGACATACAGCGACGGCAACTCGTTTGTGTCGACGACGCTCTTCGCCAAGGCAGCAGCATGGTTGCGTCCTTCAATCCATGGATCAAGGTGCCCCAGCGCGATGCTGATGCAGCCCCATAGCGCCCTCGCGCTCTTCTGCATCGCGACCCTGCTCGGCACGTCCGGGCTGCAGGCGCGCGACACGAACGCTGCCGAGCCGGTGCTGACCGGACAGCGCGCCTACGGGGACTGGCACGATGATGCGCCGGGACGGATCCGGCGGCTCACGCCAGCCGACATGCCGCGACCGTTCGCCAGCCCATCGTCAAGCAACACGCCCGCCGTGGTGGAGCCGTCGGGCAGCATGATCCCCAAGGTTCCTGCGGGCTACGCGGTGGAGCGGTTCGCGACGCTGGAGAATCCGAGGCTGGTCCGCGTCGCCCCGAACGGAGACATCTTCGTCGCCGAAACCGCGTCGGGGAAGATCCGCGTCCTCCGCGCTGCCGACGGGGCCGCGCATCCCGATCGCGACGAGCTGTTCGCGAGCGATCTCGACGGACCCTTCGGCATCGCCTTCTACCCGCCGGGGGCGGACCCGCATTGGGTCTACGTGGCGACGATAAACTCGATCATCCGCTTTCCGTATCGGCAAGGAGATCTCAAGCCGGGCGGGACGCCGCAGGTCGTCGTCGCCGAGCTCGCCGGCAGCGTCGGCTACCACACCACGCGCGACGTGCAGTTCAGCCCGGACGGGCGGCGCATGTTCGTCTCGGTAGGGTCCGGCTCCAACGTCGCCGAGGAGATGGGACGACGCAGTCCCGAGGAGATCCGGCGCTGGGAGGCCCGGACCGCTCCGGGCGCGGCATGGGGATATGAGGCCGATCGGGCAGCCGTCCTGGCCTTCAATCCGGATGGCGGCAATCGGCGAGTGTTCGCGACCGGCTTGCGCAACTGCGTCGGCCTCGCGGTCCATCCGAACACGGGCGACCTCTGGTGCTCCACCAACGAACGCGACGGCACGGGGGACAATCTGGTTCCCGACTACGTCACGCGGGTGCGGCCGGCTACGTTCTATGGCTGGCCCTGGTACTATATCGGCTCCAACGAGGATCCGCGACACGCGGGCGAACGGCCCGACCTGCGCGGACGCGTGACGGTGCCCGACGTGCTGATCCAGCCGCACTCCGCACCGTTGGCAATGACGTTCTATGCGGCGCCGACCGGAGCGGTCGCCGCGTTTCCGGCCGACGCGAACGGGGACGCGTTCGTCGCCCTGCACGGCTCATGGAACCGGGCCAGGCGCACCGGCTACAAGGTCGTCCGCGTGCTGCTCCATGGCGGCGTGCCGACCGGCGCCTACGAGGATTTCCTGACCGGCCTCGTCGTCGACGACGATGACGTCTGGGCCAGGCCGGTCGGAGTGGCCGTCGCCCATGACGGCGCCCTGCTCGTCACCGAAGACGGCAACGGCCTGATGTGGCGCATCGCCTACCACCCGCGCTAAGCCGTGTGTGCGGCCGGGAGCTCGCCGCGCACGATCCGGTTCATGTCCCAGAGTTGCAGCAGGTTCGACACGGCAGCCTCGATCGCGGCGTGCGACACGCCGTCGCGCGCCTGCACCGACATGCCGACGAGAAGGGCTTCGGCCAAGGTCGCGAGACCTTCGGCGTCGATGTCCGGGCGCAGCTCCCCCGTCCTTGCCGCCCGCTCGACGCAATGCCGGATGGCACCGCGTGTGCGTTGCCGTTCAGCCGCGACGAGTGCCTGCAGGTGGTCGTTCTCCGGGGAAGCGTTGGCAGCGGAAAAGACCAGCATGCAACCTTTCGGCAATCGCGTGTCGGTCTGCATCGAGGCCGAGCGGCGCAACGCCTGTTCCAGCGCCTCGCGCGGTGGCAGCGTCTCATCACGCAAGCCCGCAACGACCTGCCCGTGCGTGTCGAGGTAGCATGGGAGCGCCTCACGGTAGAGCTCCTCCTTGGAGCCGAACGCAAGGCACGGCTCGGCCTGAAGGATCTCGGGCTCGCGGTCGCCGCGGCCGAGCAGGCCGGCAAGCGCCTGCCGATGCTGGAGGCCGTGCGCGGACGCATGAACCAGACGGTGGAGGCCGGCATGGGCGACAAGGACTGGTCGGCAATCGCTGGATTTACGCTCAATCATGCGCGGTGAGTCCGGCACCATCAAGGCCAGAGCTCCGAGGATGTGATACCAGCGGGCTCGAAGATTGGCCGTTCGAAGACAAGGCTGGACTCTGCCCACTGATCCGCTTCGCGGCTCCATCGCTCAAGGCTCAGCGCGGATCTACCGTGCGGAGACGTGACGGCGGCTTGTCGCGAAGGCGGTCATCCATGCGCGCAGGTCGACGGCCGGACCAGGGCGGCAGATCCGGAAGCCTTGGATTTCCGAGCAGCCGGCTTCGCGCAGCAGATCGATCTGTCGATCCGTCTCGGCACCCTCGGCCGTCAGCCCGGTGCCGATGCTGCTGCAAAGTCCGGCGACGGCGCGCACAATGGCAAGCGCCTCGGGCCGCACGCCGAGATCCTGCACGAAGGAGCGATCGATCTTCAATCGATCGAACGGCAACGTAAGCAGGAAGCT
The DNA here is from genome assembly GCA_964249315.1 of uncultured Acetobacteraceae bacterium. Classification (GTDB taxonomy): domain Bacteria; phylum Pseudomonadota; class Alphaproteobacteria; order Acetobacterales; family Acetobacteraceae; genus Lichenicoccus. Next base: position 8,434 of record CAXUCM010000058.1, read on the forward strand.
GAGGGACGAGTAGCCGGTCCCGAAATCATCCAATGCGATGGCAAAACCAAGAGCTCTAAGCTCTCGCAGCATCGTTGTTGCAGTCGTCATGTCCCCGATCATCGTCATTTCCGTAAGCTCTAGTTCAAGGCGGCTCGGCGGAAGTCCGGTCTCCGCGATCACCGTGGAGATCCGGCTGACGAGATCTGGCAATCGAAGCTGCGTCGGCGACAGGTTCACGGAGACCTTGATACTGTCCTGCCACGTGCGAGCTTCCCGGCATGCCGTGCGGAGCACCCAGTCGCCGATCTCCGGCATCAGGCCGAGCTGTTCGGCAATCGGGATGAACTCGGACGGCACCATCTCTCCACGCGACGGAGAATGCCATCGGAGCAGAGCTTCGCACGACGTCACGGCGTCCGTGTCCAGGTCCACGACGGGCTGGTAGTGAAGGAGGAGTTGCCCCCGATGCAGCGCTTCCCGCAGTTCGAGCTCCAGCGAACGGCGGCCTTGGAACAATGCGAGGATCGTCGCGCCGTCGTCAGGCGCTCCGGACGCCTGGATCGAAGGGCACGGTCCGATCAGGCCGTCGTCGCTTTCGTGACAGCAGGTCTCGAGGGTATCCTCGAAGACGATCCGGCTCCGGCCGTTCTTCTTCGCCGTATAAAGTGCCGTGTCGGCCCGTGCGATGATCGTGACGGGCGTATCATCCAGACGGAGGATGGCGACGCCGCCGCTGAACGTCACGCGCCGATGCTCTCCGGCAACGATGTAGGGGAGCTGGCTCGCCACCGCTTGAACGTCGAGAACGCGCCGCATGGTCGCTTCCCGGTCACCCGGCAGGATCACGAGGAACTCCTCGCCGCCATAGCGACCAGCGGCTTCGGGCAGGGCGATGATGCTTGCGAGCCTGCCGCCGAATTCGGTCAGCACCGCATCGCCGGCAAGGTGTCCGAATTCGTCATTGATCTTCTTGAAGTAGTCGATGTCGCAAAGCAGGATTGCGAGCGGCTCGCCGGACTGCATCGCCGAAGCCACCGCATCCTCAAGCGCCTTCATGATGGCTCGCCGGTTTGCCAACCCGGTCAGAACATCCGACATGGCAGTGCGCTGCATCTCGCTGCGCGCTTGCTCGATCTCTGACGTCCTGATCTCGACCATCTCCTCGAGACGTCGCTGCTCGCTCTGCAGACGCCCCTGTTCCAGCAGGGACCGATGCTCGAGTTCACGTCTCGCCTGCTCGATCTCGGCAGTCCGCAAACGCACCACCTCCTCGAGGCGCCGTTGCCGCTGCAGAAGAATGCGGATGCGTGCTTGCCACGCGCCGACCAGGAAGAGCGTGATCAAGGCTGAGCACAGGGCGAAGAACCACCATCGGCGCCACCAGGGCGCACTGATCCGGATCGTGATATGGATGGGGGCCGAAAGGACGCCCTGCGCGCTGCTGACGGCGAGAAGCTCGAAGCTGTACTTGCCGACTGGCACGTCTGCATAGCGCACTTCGCGGGCAACCGTGTCGCTCCAGCCTCCGTCGAGGCCGCGCAGGCGATAGCGGAAGCTTATCGCACCCTGGTCGTAATCGAGGTCATCGAAGCGAATGATGAGGGGTGCCGCACTCCATCTTGCGGTCATCCTCGATGACAAGGTCAGGGTGCGACCGCCGAGTGTCACGGACACCACCCGGGGATGAAGCGTCGCCGGCGGTGGCAGATGGTTCGGAGTGAGCAGATGGGAGAGGCCGTGACCGGTGCCGAACCACATCGAGCCGTCTTTGTCTTCAAAGACGCTTGCCTGGTCCAGGTCATTACTGATGGCGCCTTCGCTGCTGTCGAAACGGCGCCAGGATCGGCCATCGAACATGTCGATCCCATGATCGCTGCCAACCCAGAGCCGGTCTGATCGATCACGATGAAGAAACAGGATGCTGTCCGAGGCGATGGTCGGTGGACGGAGACCCGACAGGGGAAGCATACGCCCGGCCTGCATTCCGAAGCGCTGAACCCCCTTTCCCCTCGTGCCGACCCAGATCGTCCCATCCGGAGCGAAGGCCAGATCGACCGCGCGGCTTCCCAGCGCTGCCGGAGAGACGAGAAGCCGGAAGGCGCCGTCCCGCCCGAAACGGAAGACGCCGCTCGAACCGACGGCCCAGATCCCGCCCGAGGGGTCCGTCACGATTTCCATCTTCGCGTCCGGCAAGACGAGTCTCGGACGGATGTCGGCGATGGCTGCATCTGCGTCGGCGATCAGGTAGAGGCCGTCGCGCGTTCCCAGCCAGAGCCGGTCGTTACGGTCAACCATGCCCATGAGCACCGTGGGGGCGAAAGCCAAGCTATCCATGGTCTGCCCTTGGGCATCGAGCCGCTGCAGCGAGCCGCCGAAGGGAGCAAGCCACAATCGCCCGTTCCGGCTCCCTGCGAGCGCGTAGTTGCTGCCGGGAACCGTTCCGTGCTTGTTGCCGAGAGAGACGGTGCCCTGGTCGGTGGCAACCCAGAACTGGCCGTTCGGCAGGCGCGTCATCGACCAGATGGTGTTGCTGGGAAGCCCGTCATCCGCAGTCCAGTGCTCCCACTTTCCCAGACCGAGGCTGCGGAAGGCGCCCGCGCCCTCGCTGCCGACCCAGAGTGACCCTTCGTGGTCGATGAAAAGCCCGTGCACGGTGTTGGCCGGCAAGCCGCCGGCATGGCGGCCGAAATCCTTCCACGACCCGCCCGTGAACTCGAGCAGATCCCCGTTGCCTTCCGTGAGCACGCCGCCCCGGCCGTCAGGAACGAGATCAAGCTCTCCGGTATGACCTGCGAAATAGGACCTGGAATGCCCAGGCACCTCGACGACGTGGAAGGAGGCCTGGCCCGGGCTGCGCCAGGCCAGGTGGCCGAGGCTGCGCACCCAGAGTACGCCCTCGGGAGCGCTGAGCGCCATCAACCAGTCATCGTCGGGCAGGCCGACTTCGCGTCCGAGCGTCGTCACCTGGTGGTGGCTCGAGACGCACAGGACGTGGCCGCACCCGATCAGCAGCCCGTCGCTCCCGTCGGACACGACGAAGTGCGCCTTCGCCAGCTCGGGGACCTTCCTCCTCATGATGGCGTCGAAGAGCGGAGAGGGCGTGCCGATTCCGGATGGACCGACCGGGACGCTCAGGAGCGCGCCTCCTGCATCGAGCACGGCGCGATCCCTGCTCAACGCAAGAAGATGATAGGACTGATCCTCAAGCGATCTTTGGCCCGTGACGATCGGTCGGAAGACCGCCCCATCGCGCGCGAAGGCCCCATCTGCCGTCATCACCCAGAGCCGGTCGTCGGCGTCGAATGCGACCTGTTCTACGCTCGGCGCGGAGGGCAGTCCGGGTGCCGTATAGGGCGTGACGCGGGTGCCGTCATAGGCGTAGAGGCCGCCCTCCGTCCCGAACAGGATGGCCCCCGCGCGATCCTGCGCGAAGGATGTTACGGCCAGGGTCCCGAGACCCTGCTCTTCGTTATAGTTCTGGAACCTGGTGAACTGGGCGTTCGCCTCGCGCGATGTGACGAGCAAGGCCAAGAGGGTGATCGCGGCAGCTTCGAGCAGGCGCCGAAGCCGACACCTCAAGCCTGAACGTCCCTGCTGTCGTTTTCGTGCTTGCACTTCGTGGCTCTCGATCACCACCCGACCGGTAACATATCCTACTTAAGAAATGTTAAAGATGCTCCGACCCGAGACTCCATCCAGAGGTTTCCAAAGGCGAGCCTTTGGCGGGGCTTGGGGCGGAGCCCCAATCTTAACCCCATATATCAGTCAAGGTGACAACCTACGCCCCTCTGGCCGCCGCCCAGTCCGGCAGGTCCGCCAGCGCCCGTTCGCCGGCGATCGTCGCGGCGATCCGCTCCGCCACCAGCGGCGCCAGCTTGAAGCCGTGGCCCGAGCAGGCCGAGCAGACGATGCCGCGCCCGCTCTCGGCCCGCACCAGGAACCGCTCGTCGGCGGTGGCGGTGTAGTAGCAGATGCGGCGCTCCAGCACCGTGTAGTCCTCGAAATCGTGCCATGAACGGTGCGCTACCTCGACCAGCCGGTCGAGGTCGCCGGGCGCGGCGATGCGGTCGTCCTCCGGATCGCCCGTGCGGCTGAACACGTGGTCGCCGATCTTGAGCCGCGTGCCCGGCCGCGGCGGGATGGTGTAGGTGCCGCCGCCACGGCCGATATCGATCAGGAGCGGCGCATCCCGCCAGGCCGCCGCCAGCCGCGGCGGCGGTGCCAGGTACATCACCGCCTGACGCGACGGCACGGTGACGCCGGCCAGCGCCGGCAACAGCCGCGCCACCCAGGCGCCGGCCGCCACGACCACGCGGTCGCCGCGCACGGTGCCCGCCGCCGTGCGCAGCGTCGCGGTCTCGCAATCGACGTCGGCCACCGCGGTGCGCGGATGCAGCCGCACGCCGAGGGCGGGCAGCCGGCTGGCGAGGTCGGCGAGGATGCGGGCGGCGAACAGGATGCCCGCCCCCTCCGTGCGCACCATGCGGGTCACGCCCTCGATGCGCAGCATCGGGAACGCCTCTGCCGCCGCCGGCAGCGGCATCTCGCCGCAGCCGATGCCCATGCGGTCCAGCGAGAGACGGGTGGTCTCGAACCAGTCATCCTCGCCGCGCATGGCGTAGTAGGCCGGCATCGGCTCGAGATGGCGGACGCCGAGATCCCGGAACAGACGATCCCAGACCTCGAACGCCGCCGGCATCAGCGTGCCGTAGCCCGCCATCTCGCCGTAGGCGTGGCGGATGATGCGGTGCTCGTCGCAGGAGGAGGAGAGCGGGTTGGGCAGGTCGCCCTGCTCGAACAGCTC
>CAXUCM010000059.1:0-13151 GCA_964249315.1 uncultured Acetobacteraceae bacterium
CTGCGCGCGCTGGGCGTGCAGCAGCTGGCCGGCATCGAAGATCGGCTGCACCGCCTGGTTGACCACCGACCACAGCCCGTTGCCGGGGCTGAACAGCTGGTGGATGTCGGCGGCGGACGAGCCCGCGGTCGCGCTCAGCGTCACCTGCGGCAGGCGCTGCGAGATGTCGACGCCGAGCAGCGCGGTCTGCGCGTGCAGGGTCGCCTCGGCCGCCAGGATGTCGGGGCGCTGCGACAGCAGCGACGAGGGCAGGCTCACCGGCAGCGTGTCCGGCAGGGTGAGCTGGTCCAGCGCGAAGTCGGGCAGGCGCGCCTCGGAGGGCGCGCGGCCGAGATAGGCGGCGAGCTGGTCGCGCGCCTGCACCAGCTGCGTCTGCAGCGGCACCAGCACGGTCTGCGTCTGCGCCAGCTGCGCCTGCTGGGTGGCGAGGTCGGTGCCGGTGGCGGCGCCGAGCCTGAACTGCTGGCGCATCACCTCGAGCTGCTTCTGCTCGAAGCCGATCAGCGCCCGCTGCGCCTCGATCTGCCCACGCAACGACGCCGCCTCGATCGCGCTGGTCACCACGCCCGCGGTCAGCGACAGCACCGCCGCTTCAAGCTCGTAGCGCCGGGGGGCGGCCTGCGCCCCCGCCTGCTCGACGGCGCGACGCAGGCCGCCCCAGACGTCGATCGTATAGCTGAGATCGAGCTGGGCGTTGTACTGGCTGAACAGCTCCGCCTGCTGGCCCGGCAGGCCCGGCTCCTGATACGACAATGGCTGCTCCTGCCGGTCGCGCAGCACCTGCCCGTCGATGGCGGGGAACAGCGTGCCCTCTTGCGCCAGTTCCAGTTCCTGCGCCTGCCGCAACGACTGGCGCGCCGCCTCGAGGTTCGGGTTGTCGCGCAGCGCCTGGCCCACCAGCGCCGACAGGGTCGGCGAGCGGAACAGCGCCCACCACGCGCCGGGCAGATCGGCGCCGGGCGCCAGCGTCTGCGCCGCACCGCCGGCGACGTCGGTGGCGGCGGTGCGCGCGGACGGCGCCTGCTCGTCGTAGCGGCCGGGCGACACCAGGGCAGGCCGGTGGAAGTCGGGGCCGACCTCGCAGCCGGCCAGCGGCACGGAGACGAGGACCGCCGCCGGGAGCCGAACGAGGACGCGGCGGCCGAGCCGGTCCCGGGATGCCGGGGTCGCCGCCGTCAATGCGACACCGTGCGCCCTGGCTGCGATGGAGTGCGCGCGAACATCGCTCTCGCCTTGCTTCCGGCCGGATCGGGATGATCCGCGAAGCTGCATCGCAATGCGTGTGCCAGAGAGAAGATGCAGATCAGGTATGGGTCGTTTCCAACCTCACGGTACCGGCCTGTCCGCTATCGCGACATCTCCGGTCTAGTTTCCTGACACCTCGATCCCGTAGCGGCGGATCTTCTCGTAGAGCAGCTGACGGTTGATGTTGAGCCGGCGCGCCGCCTCCGCCCGGTTGCCGCCGGTCGCCAGCAGCGTGCGCTCGATCATCGCCTGCTCCAGCCGGGCGGTCGCGGTCGGCAGGTCGCCGTCCAGCCAGTCGATCGAGGCGCCGGGCGCCGCGTTCGACAGGAAGGCGAGGTCGGCAGCGGTGATGAAGCGGCTGCGCGCGAGCGCCGCCGCACGTTCCATCGCGTTGCTCAGCTCGCGGACGTTGCCCGGCCAGGGATGCGCCAGCAGCAGCGCCGCCGCCGCCGGGGTCAGCTGCCTGGGCGTCGTCGATCCGGCGACCAAGGCGAGAAAATGCTCCGCCAACGGAACGATATCGGCCAGCCGCTCGCGCAGCGTCGGCAGATGCACCGGCACCACGCGCAGGCGATAGAACAGGTCCTCGCGGAACACGCCCTCCTGGACCAGGGCGGACAGGTCGCGATGGGTGGCGGCGATGATCCGCACGTCGACCGGCGCCGCACGGCCGCCCACGGGGGTCACCACGTGGTCCTGCAGCACGCGCAGCAGCTTGGCCTGCATCGGCAGGCCCATATCGCCGATCTCGTCGAGGAACAGGGTGCCGCGATCGGCCTCGCGGAAGGAGCCGAGCCGGTCGGTGACGGCACCGGTGAAGGCGCCTCGCACGTGACCGAACAGCTGGGTCTCGAGCAGCTCGGACGGGATCGCCGCGCAGTTGACGGCGACGAACGGCTTCGGCGAACGGCGGCCGTGACGATGGATCGCGCGCGCCACCACCTCCTTGCCGGTTCCGGTCTCGCCGGTCACCAGCACGCTCGCCTCGCCGTCGGCAAGCATGCCGATCGCCTTCTGCACCTCGCGCATGGCGGCGGAAGCTCCCACCATCTCCTCCATGCCGCCTGCCGCCGCACGCACCGGCTGGTCGGCGACGTCCGGAAGCATCGCCTTGATCAGGGCGCCCAGCGCCTCGCGACCGGCAGGCTTTGCCAGGTGATCCACCGCTCCGAGACGCATCGCCTCGATCGTGTTGGCAGCGGTCGGCGCGGCGGTCAGCACCGCGACCGGCAGCATCGAGCCGGCGAGGCGGTCCTGCGCGCGGATGCGGCGCAACACTTCCAGCCCATCGGGGCCCGGCATGCGCAGGTCCAGCAGCACGGCATCGATCCCGCCGCGCGCGAGGCGGCGCAACGCTGCCTCGCCGTCGGCCGCATGCTCGGGCTGATGGCCGAGATCGGCGAGCGTCTCGGCCATGCTGTCGCGCAGCTCCTCGTCATCGTCGACGATGAGGATCACCGACATGTCCAGCCCTCCAAGCCGCTTCGATCTGCCACCGCATGAAGGATGGGCGCATCGCCGCCGGCCGGACCGCCGTGCAGCGTGATCGTGAACCGCGCGCCGCCCTCCGGTTCGCCGTCTGCGAGCTCCAGCGTGCCACCATGCGCGGCAACCAGCTCGCGCGCGATGGCGAGGCCGAGCCCGGTGCCCTCGGCATGCCCGGTAACGAAGGGCTCGAACAGCCGCCCGCTCAGGCCAGGCGTGATCCCGGGCCCGCTGTCGGCGACGCTGATCACCGCGTTGCCGGTGGCGGCGTCGCGGATGCCGGTCACGACGATGCGGCCGCCCGCCGGCGTCGCGCGGATCGCGTTCTGCAGCAGGTTGGCGACGACCCGGCCGATCATCTCCGGATCGAGCCGTACGCGGGTGCCGTCCGCCTCGAGCCGCAGCGCCACGTGCGCCGCCGCCGCCGCCTCCTCGTAGTCGCGCAGCACGCTATCCAGGAACCGGTCCAGCATGATCTCGACCGGTTCCGGGGCACGTCCCTGGGTCATCGCCAGCAGCCTGCCGAGCAGCCGGTCGAGCCGGCCGATCTGGCGAAGGATGCTGCCGAGCGCCTTGCGACGTCGCATGTCGTCGCCCGCCAGCGCGTTCTCCGCCCGCAACCGCATCGAGCCGATCGGGTTGCGGATCTCGTGCGCGACCCCGGCGGCCATCCGCCCGAGAGCGGCCAGGCGCTCGCCGTCGGCGACACGCGCAGCCAGCGTCGTCGCCTCGCGCTGCACGGCGTCGAGACGTGCGCTGGCGATGTTCAGCGCGCCGATCACGCGATCCAGCTCCTGCTCTCCGGTCGAGGGAAGGCGCGGTAGGCCGCCGGTGCCGGTGGCGGCGTATCCGGCGAGCACCGCCTCGATCCGGCGCACGTGTCGCGACCACGTCGCCACCAGCCAGGTGAGCCAGCCGGTGATCGCCAGCACCAAGCCCAGCAGCACGCCGAAGCCCAGCCGCAGCTGCGACAGCCCGGTGGCGGCATAGAGACGGCGTGCGGTCCAGGCGGCCAGACCAGGAAGCGGTCCGTCCAGCGTGCAGGCAGCCACCACGACGGTGTCGCCGTGATCGATGCCTGCGCGGACCGCATCATGGTCCTGCTCGATCGCCAGCGAGGCGACCGGCCGCCACAGGCTCGCGGACGGCAGCGCCGACGCGTTGACCGGCTGGCTGGCGAGCAGTCCGCCTCGGCGCTGCCAGATGCCGCCGGTGATCGGATCATCGTCGTCCAAGGCGCGCGCGAGCACGGCGCGCAGATCGGCCCGGAACCCGGGATCTGCCACGGCCGGCGGCGGCCCGTTCCAGCCATCGTCGTAGTAGCGCCAGGCATCGCGGATCTGCTCGCAGGCACGCGCCGCCTGGTCCTCGGCACGTGCGAGATGGGAAGACGACGATTGCGCGTAGAGCTGCGACAGCACGATCGCCAGCGCGATCGATGCCAGCACCGACAAGACCCAGACGACCGCCAGCTTGGCGCGCAAGGAGTGCATCGACGTCTCCCGGTCCGAGACCAATGATTCCAGGATCCGACAACATGGTCAGTTCCAGCGAGACGGCTTCACGCCATCACTCCGACTGCCGGAGCATCGGTTCCAGCGCGACCGGAGGCACGAGCCGAGCCGTCGGCGCCGGGGTCCGGCCGTTCTAGGGCCTTTTCCGTTCGTCCTTGGCTCACGTCAAAGCCTCTAGCTCGTTGTTTTGAACAGCATCTTTACCCGATCAGATGAAGCCGTCTGACCGGATGATGCTCTAGGCCGGACTGCCATCGTTCGAGTCATGATGCCGATGATGACGGCCACCACGTCCGAGGGTTCGCCCTCCACGCTCCTCGTCGACGGCGGGAGAGACGACCGCTGTCGCCATTGCCTTGCTCGGACCCAACAGGCGGGCCGCAATGACGCGACCCAGCAGGTTGGACGTGCCATCGCCTTGTACGTAGATGGTCTGCCCGACATCCAGCTGTCGACCTCTGCGCTCGACTTCCGGCATCGGCAAATTGACCGTCGTGCCGTCGCCAAGAAGGACACCGTCGATTTCGCCGTGCGTATCGTGAAGCTGGGCTCGGATCGTGTCGGAGGCCTCCAAGGACCCATCCCGACGGCTCGATCGCGACCCGGTCCTGGTCAGCAGGGTTGCATGGGTCGCGTCGTTGCTGATCGACATCGCCAGCATCATCGGCTCGGTGTGCGCCTTGAGGCCGTGCACGGTGACATGGTCGCCGGGACGAGCGACCAGGACCAGTTCGGACGTGTCGCGGGTGTTCGCCTGCACCTCGGTTCCATCCTCCAGCATCAGGCCGGCGACATCCCCGTCGCAGTCGAGGATGTACTGGTGAACGGTCCCGTGGACCGCCGGAAGCTGGTCCGGGTCGAAGATCGTGTCCTGCGCGATCGCCGACGCACCCGCAGCCAGCAAGATCGCACCGCAAAGTGCCACACCCGGTCGTCTCATCGGAGGCTCCTCGAAATCAGGACGGGTTGATCGTCGCCTGATCGTGGCCTGATCGTCGCCTGATCGTGGCCTGATTCAGCGCAAGCCGCATGCCAAACCTAGACGCCTCTGTTTAAACGCTGTTCCTGATCTTCCAGTCGCAGCCATGTCTGTCCGAGCGACTGCAGGCGTCGGCTTTCCTGACGGTGGAACCGGGCGAACCGCTCGGCAGCCGGGCTGGGCGCGGAGTCAGCCGACGCCTGCTGCCACCCGCTGCCGGGCGCTCATGAAGGCGCCGGTCGGTGCGCGCTCCGGCGCGAAGCTCGCCAGGCCGATCGCGGGAACGCCGGAGTAGATCGCCTCCATGCCCCCGCGCAGCCGGTAGGTCTCGTGCCAGATGCCTCCGCCTCGGGAGTCGCGAGCGAAACCGCGCCACCACGCCGCATGCTGCGGCGCCCGGGTGAACGCCTCCAGACTCTCGAAGTCGCGCCAGTACTGCCGGAAGCCCGGATGCAGGAAGCCGAACCAGAGATCCTCGTGCGACAGCAACCCATCGGGCGGTTCCCGCTTGACCGTGCGCAGACCGCGGCCGATGCGCAGCAGGGCACGTGCTCCGTGCAGGTTCCTGGCGCGGTAGCCGAGATAGACCACGACGAGGTCGGGGTAGCCGGACAGGTCGACGGATCGGCGCGGATAGGTCATGGGCACGCATCCCGGTTGAGAGTTGAAGGGTTCAGCCGATGAGAACGCTCTCGTCGGAGAGCACGAACTCGCAGGCGTGCAGGTCCAGGAACTGCGCCTCGTCCGGCCGTTTCGTTGCCATGTAGCTTTCGGAGTCTCCTGATCGGCCGGCACGGATCGACACCGGGCAGCACCGACGCGTATGCTTACACTGCATACATAGGAGCTTTGCTTACGGTGTCAACATTGGCCGGCAGACGCTACCACCATGGCGAGTTGCGGACGGCACTGGTCCAGGCGGCCCTCGACCTGCTGGCGGACGATGGCGCCGACGCGGTATCGTTGCGCGCCGTCGCGCGGCGCGCCGGCGTGTCGGCGATGGCCCCATACCGGCACTACCCCGACAAGGAGGCGCTGCTGGCGGCCGTCGCGGTGCAAGGCTTCGACGGCCTGCGCGACGTGCTGCGCGCCGCCGATGACGCGGCCTCGGCGGGCCAGGCTCTCGTGGCGCAGGCGGTGGCCTACGTGCGCTACGCGCTGGAAAATCCGGCGCTGTTCCGGCTCATGTTCGGTCCCAAACGCCTGGAGATGCATCCTGAGCTTGCCGCAGCCGGCAATGGCGCGTACGCCGTGCTGGCGACGAGGGTCGCGGCGGAGACGCCGGCCGACAGGGACAGGGACGCTCGCGCGCTCGGCTGCTGGTCGCTGGTGCACGGCCTGGCATCGTTGTTCCTGGACGGACGGATCGGCGAGAAGACGGCGGCGTCCGACGGCGACGTCACCCGTCGCGTTGCCGAGGCTATGCTGTAGGTGGGTCAAGGTCGGGGCTCTGCCGCAAACCTTGTCGAAGGCTCGCCTTCGGAAACCTCTTCTAGATGGATTCTCAAGGCTTCGCCTTGAGCGGGTCCAGGGCAGAGCCCTGGCAATTGTTTCCGACTTACTCAAGGAGAACTTAGATGCTTCAGCGTAGATCGATGCTCTGCTTCTGCGGCTGCGCGGCCATGGCCCTCGGGACGACGCTGCTGCCAGAGGAGGCCCTCGCGGCCGACCAGACCGTCTCGGCAGCGGACCGGTCCTTCATCATGAAGGTCTCGCAGGGCGGCATGTATGAGGTCGAAGCCAGCAAGGTCGCGAATGGAAAGGCGCGTGCGCAGGACGTGATCGACGTCAGCGTCACCGAGGTCCACGACCACCAGCTCGTCGGGGCCAAGCTGTTGTCGGTCGCGAGCTCGCTCGGGATCTCGTTCCCGACGACGCTCAACCCGATGTTCCAGGCGCGGCTCGATCGGTTGAAGTCCCTCTCGGGCGCCGCGTTCGACCAGGCCTACATCAAGCAGATGGACGCGATCCACGCGGTCGATGTCCTCGCATTCGCAGACGAAGCCAGGTCCGGACAGAACGGCGCGCTACGCGGGTTTGCAGCGGAGACGGTGCTGATCGTCAGGCGCCATATCGGGGCGCTGCACGCTGTGCCGCTTCCAGCGCTCTAGGTCCGGCCAAAGGCTCGCCTTTGGAAACCTCTTGTAAGTGGATTCTCAAGGCTAGCCTTGAGCGAGTCCAGGGCAGCGCCCTGGCCTTGAGAACATGGCCCTCGGTCAGCCGCCGCGGCGTGCGCGCTCGGCCATCTCGTTGAGCTGGACGAGCGTCGCGTCGAAGCGATGCTCGGCTTCGGCGTCGCGCAGGAAGCGGACCTGCTCGACCAGGATTTCAGCCGGCGTCGGCTGGCGCTCGAACAGCGCCATCACCTCATCGATGAAGGCCTGCAGCGGCATGTAGCCCGACCGTGTCGCCTGACCAGGGGTGAGGTCGGTCTGCACGCCCGGCGGTGCCAGCTCGATCACTTCCACCTTGCCCTGCAACGATCGACGCAGGCTGACCGTGTAGGAGTGCATCGCGGCCTTGGTCGCCGAGTAGGTCGGGGTCGCCACCAGCGGCACGAAGGCGAGACCCGAGGTGACGTTGACGATCGCGGCGTCCGGGAGCGTCGCGAGATGGTCCACGAGCGCGTTGATCAGTCGGATCGGACCGAGCAGGTTCGTGGTGACCGTCGCTTCCGCGTCGGTGAGGTCGCGGCGGCCGGTCGCTTCCTCCAGCTTCATGATGCCGGCATTGTTGATCACGACGTTGAGGCCGGGATGCTCGGCAAGGACGCCGCGGGCGAACGCCTCGATCGCATCCGGATTCTCGATGTCGAGCACCATCGCGCTCATTCCCTCGCGGCCCTCGATCGCGCGGTCCAGGGCCTCCTGGCGCCGGCCCGCGACGATCACCCGATTGCCTCGGTCATGGAAACGGTGCGCAAGTGCCTCGCCGATGCCCGAGCCGCCGCCGGTGATGAGGATGGTGTTGCCGGTGAGTTTCACGGTGGGGCGCCTTTCATGGATGCACGCCCCGTCATCTTGGTCGCCACGATGGGCTGGAAAGAAGGCACCCGAAAGATTTATACGCACCCGATGGAGAGTGACCTTCGCCCGACCCTGCCGTTCGATGCGGACATCATCGAGCGCGCGCGTCGCGTGGCCGAGCACGCGACGTCGGCCGAGATCGACCCCAAGGTGGAGGCGCTGGTCACGCAGCTCATCGGCCGGGTCGCCGACAAGTGGACCATGCTGGTCCTCGAGGTGCTCGCCGAGCATGGCGAGCTGCGCTTCACCCGGCTCTCCCGCCTGGTCGAGGGCATCAGCCAGAAGATGCTGACCCAGACGCTGCGGCAGATGGAACGCGACGGCATGGTCTTGCGCACGGTCCACGCGGTCGTGCCGCCGCGGGTCGAGTACCGGCTCACCGAGCTCGGCGCGAGCCTCGGGGCGGCGTTCTGCGGCGTGTGGATCTGGGCCGCCGAGAACCTGTCGAAGGTCGAGGCGGCCCGTCACGCCTTCGACCGACGCTGACGAGGCGGACTGGGCGGTTTGAGGACCGTGCGACAGGGCGGCTTGCCCGTCACCATCAGCGGCCCGATGGCCTTCTGCGTCGCGCTCAAGCAGGTGATCGGCGGTGGCGTGATCGTCTCCACGGGGGCCGCCATCGCGCTCACCGGGACCGGGGCGGCGCCGGCCTACCTGCTGGCCAGCCTGGCGGTGCTGCTGGTCAGCCTGCCCTACGCGGTGCTGGGTGCTGCCGATCCGGTGTCCGGCAGCCTGTATCGCTGGCCGGCCACCTATCTCAGCCCGGTGACCGGCTTCCTTGGCTTCTGGATGGTGCTGGGCACCCATGTCGGGCTCGCGGCCTACACGGCAACCTTCGGCGCCACGCTGCATGCGCTGCTGCCGGTGCTGCCGTCGCGCCTCGCCGGTCCGGCGGGATTGCTGTCGGTGCTGGTGCTGAACCTGCTGGGCGGCGCGGTCTCGGCGCGGGCCGGCATCGTCATCACGGTGGCGGTCGCGGCAGCCCTGGTGGCACTCGCGGTCTGCGGGCTTCCGCGCATCGATCCGCAGCGCCTGGCAACGCTGCTGCCGCATGGCTGGCGCGGCTTCTGGTCGGCCGCCGCCCTGCTCACCTTCCCGATCAGCGGCGCCACCCTGGTCTGCGAGCTCGGAGGCGAGATGCGCCGGCCGGCGCGCGACCTGCCGCTCGCCATCCTCGGCGCCACCGCGACGGCGACGCTGCTGTATATCGCGGTGACCCTGGTGGTGTCCGGGCTGCCGGACGCCGGCGGCGCCGGACCGGGGGCGCTGACCGCGGTGGCGGCGCGGGTCATGAGTCCGCTCGGCGCCGGGCTGTTCGGGATCGGCGTCGGCATCGTCAGCATGCTCGGCATCATGAACGCCCACATGCTGTGGGGCAGCCGCAGCATCCTCATGGTCTGCCAGGATCGCTGGCTGCCGCAGCGCTTCGGCCGGCTGAACCGGTTCGGTGCGCCCGGCTGGCCGCTCTGCCTGCTGACCGCGATCGGGATGGTCCCGGTGCTGGCCGGGCTCGACATCGCCGACATCCTGCGCGCCGCAGGCCTCGGCGCTGCCGGATCGGCGATCCTGTCGGTCGCCTGCGCGCCGGTCCATGCCGGACGTCACCCGCAGGCCTACGCCGCCTCGCCGCTGGCGATCCCGCGCGCCGTGCTGGGCGTCGCCGTCGCGGCGGCGATCCTGTCCCAGGGCATTACGCTGTACCTGCTGCTGCGCGACCTGTCGCTGCGGCTGGCGCTGCTCTGGGTCGGCTGGGTCGGGCTGGGGCTGCTGATCGGAGTGGCGCGCAGGACGGCTAGGCACGGCGCCATTGCGCGGGGCGGCCAGTACGCGGAAGCTGGCTCGCCGGGGGACGATCGAAGACGATGAGGGTCAGCATGCGCGACGATCGCAAGTTCTACATCGACGGGGCCTGGGTCGATCCCGCCGTGCCGCGCACGCTGGCGGTGATCAATCCCGCCACCGAGCGCCCTGCCGGAGAGATCAGCCTCGGCACCGGGGCGGATGTCGACCGCGCCGTCGCCGCCGCGCGACGCGCCTTCGAGAGCTACTCGCACACCGGCCGAGCGGAGCGGATCGCCCTGCTCGGCCGCATCGTCGAGATCTACCAGCGACGCACCGACGACATCGCCGCCGCCGTCACCGAGGAGATGGGAGCGCCGGCGGGCCTGTCGAGGAACGCCCAGGCCGCGATCGGCCTCGGCCACTTCAAGGCCGCGCTGGCCATTTTGCAGACATACGGCTTCGAGGAGATGCGTGGCACCACGCGGCTGGTGCGCGAGCCGATCGGCGTCTGCGGCTTCATCACGCCGTGGAACTGGCCGATGAACCAGATGGCCTGCAAGATCGCGCCCGCCCTGTCGGTCGGCTGCACGATGCTGCTCAAGCCGTCCGAACTGGCGCCGTTCTCCGCCATCGTGCTGGCCGAGATCCTGCACGAGGCGGGCGTTCCGGACGGCGTGTTCAACCTGGTGAACGGCGACGGTCCCGGCGTGGGCGCCGCGATCAGCGCGCATCCCGACATCGACATGGTGTCGTTCACCGGCTCGGCGCGCGCCGGCATCGAGGTCGCCAGGGCGGCGGCCCCGACCATCAAGCGCGTGCACCAGGAGCTCGGCGGCAAGTCGCCGAACATCATCCTGCCGGATGCGGACCTGCAGCGTGCGGTCAGCGCCGGAGTCAAGCACGTGATGCGCAACAGCGGGCAGTCCTGCAACGCGCCGACCCGCATGCTGGCGCCGAAGGACCAGATGGCCGAGGTGATCCGCATCGCCCGCGCGGCGGCGCAGGCCACCAGCGTGGGCGATCCCGGCGGCAACGCCGAGATCGGCCCGGTCGTCTCGGAGGCGCAGTGGAACAGGATCCAGGGCCTGATCGCCAGGGGCGTCGAAGAGGGCGCCACCCTGGTCGCCGGCGGTCTTGGCAGGCCTGAGGGGCTGGAGACCGGCTACTACGTCAAACCGACGGTGTTCGCGGACGTCACCAACGACATGACGATCGCCCGCGAGGAGATCTTCGGGCCGGTGCTGACGATCCTCGGCTACGACACCGTGGAGGAAGCGATCGCCATCGGCAACGACACCCCGTACGGGCTCGCCGCCTACGTGCAGGGCAAGGATCCGGCGCAGCTGCGCTACGTCGCCTCCCGGCTGCGTGCCGGCCAGGTGACCATCAATCAGGCCGGGCTCGACCTGATGGCGCCGTTCGGCGGCTACAAGCAGTCCGGCAACGGCCGCGAATGGGGGGAACTCGCGTTCGCCGAGTTCCTGGAGACCAAGGCCGAGATCGGCTACGGAGCCGTTGCCGCGGAATAGTATCGACCGACTTCGAGCGTGATCCAGGGAAGGCCAGGGCTCTGCCCTGGACCCGCTCAAGGCGAAGCCTTGAGAATCCATTTATCGAGATGGTTTCCAGGGGCCGTCGGTACAAGGCGCATGTCTCATCGAACCAGAAGTCATCCTCGTCGACAGTTCGCCTTCGATGCATCGTACCTCGTCTCGACGCCAGGTTTCCGTATGGCAGGCGATCGCCGGATACGGGACCGCGCTGGCGCTGGGGCTGACGCTCACGCTGTGGATCTTTCCACGCTGGGCATTGACCGGAGGGCTTCCGCCAGGCGCGCCGCCACGCCCGGATTTCGGCCAGCACGTCATCGGTCAGCTTTATTTCTTCTCGCAATCCTGGCACGGCTGGCCATCGTCAAGCCTCCTGCTTGATCGACGCCTGGCAGCCCCGTGGGGCGCCAGCATCGCGTTCACCGACAGCATGCCGCTCGTGACGCTTCTGACGAAACTCGCGAGACCATTGCTGCCGCCGTTCGAGCAGACCATCTCGCTCTATCAGGCCGCCGCCTGGATCCTGCAGCCTGTGGCAGCGGTTTTCGCTCTGCGCGGTGCCGGAGAGCGGCGGTGGTTGCCGGCGTTCGCGGTGGCCGTGATCGCGGCCAGCATGCCGATCTTCCTGTTCCGTCTCTGGCAGGCGGCGCTCGACGGCCATTTCGTCATCCTGGCGATGCTGGGACTATACCTGCGCACCGTGCACGGCAGCCGCGGCGCGCTGTTTTGCGGCTGCGCACTGCAGGTGGCGTTGCTGCTGATCCATCCGTATCTGATGCTGATGGACAGCGCGCTGTTGCTGGCCGCCCCCGTGACCCTGTTGCTGCGTCACGATGCACGCGGACGCACCGCGCTGCTCGCCGTCATCGTCTCGAGCGGCGCGATGCTGCTGACCGGTCATCTCCTCGGCTACTGGGGTGCGACGGGCGAGCATGGCTTCGGCTACTACTCCATGAACCTGGCGGCGCCGTTCTGGCCGACCTTCTCCGCTCTGATCCCCGGCGTTCCGTTCGCGCCGATCGATGCCACCGGCGGCCAGGCCGAGGGCTACGCCTACATGGGCCTCGGCCTGCTCGGGCTTCTGGGGATCTCCGCCGCCGGCTGGCCGGTCTGGCGCGCACTGGTCCGCGGCCATCCCGGCCTTGCCCTGGCGTGCCTCGCGCTGCTCGGGTTCGCGATCACCAACTGGGTGTTCCTGTTCCATCATCGGATCGTCCATGTGCCGATGCGTTCCACGCTGTTCTCGCAGATACGGGGCAGCGGTCGCCTGTTCTGGCCGCTGGCCTACACGCTGCTGATCGCAGGCTCGATCGTGGTGCTGAGACGTCTTCCGCGTGCGGGCGTCCCGGTGCTCCTGGCTGCAGCGGCCTTGCAGTTCGCGGATGCGCGAGTGCTGCGCCAGATGGATCACGCCGATCTGACCAATCCAACGCCATACCCGTTCGATGCGGAGCGCCTGTCGGCCATCCTGCGCGCGCACGACCGCCTCGTCGTGCTGCCAAGCTTCCCCTGCAACGGCGGCGGCATCCCGGCGATCGCCCTGACGGCGTACGCCCGCGCCGAGGACCGC
>CAXUCM010000060.1:0-12967 GCA_964249315.1 uncultured Acetobacteraceae bacterium
GCTCAAGGCGAAGCCTTGAGAATCCATTTGCTTATCGAGAGGTTTTCGACGGGGAGCCTTCGGGATCGAGCCGCGAAGCAGATCGATGGGCGGAGCTCCTTGAAAGTCGGGTGCAGGGCTCGGCTAGAACATCATCCGATCAGATGGCACCATCTGATTGGATAAAGCAGCTGCCGGAACGATGCGTGCAGGTCGGGCTTCAGGCCGCGCGCCCGCGCCTCGAGCAGCGCGCTGTCGCGCAGGCTGACCATGATCTGGTCGCGCAGCGCGGGGGAAAGCTCGCGCAGGCCCGCCACGCCGATGGCGAAGACGATGAAGCCGATGACGCCAGAAATCTCGAACTGGCTGTGCCAGCTCTGCGTCGCCGGCAGCGTCAGCGTCGCGACCAGGCTGACCATCAGGCTGCCGAGCACCGGCCCCACCGTCCAGACGCCCATGGCGGTGGCGCGTCCCACCTGCGGCGAGAAATCCCGGATCAGCGCCGGCGTGGCGACCAGCACCACGCCCTCGACGAAGGCGACCGCGCCGTACTCGATGCCGTAGGTCCGTTCGTCGGTCGCGTGCGGGATGGCGAAGGTGGTCAGCGCACAGACGATCGCCAGCCCGACGAGGACGAGGTTGCTTCGTCCGTAGCGGTCGGACCACCCGGCCAGGAGGGAGGCGAAGGCGCCGGCGAGGTTGCCGCCTGCCAGGATCAGGACGAAGTCGTTGAACGGCATCCGCAACTGGCCGAGCAGCAGCGTCGCGACGCCGCCGCCGACATAGAGCTGGTCGTAGAGCGAGATCGTGATCGCAACGATCAACAGGAGGTTCAGGCGCCTCGCGCGATCGGACGGATAGGCGTGCAGTTCCCTCCGGCGCAACCGGCCGGGCGAGGCGTTGACGCTAGCGAAAGCCGACATCCTGGTTCCCCGTGGTGCTTCTTGTTGCTTTCGTGATGATCCGGCCGCTGACGGCTCAGCCGTTGAACCTCCCGTGCTCGGCGGCCTTGCGGGCCAGCAGGGTCGAGATCTCGGCGTCCGCGCCGAGACGCGCGCGATGCGCCTCCAGGCCGGCGACGATCGTCTCGAGGCCGATCCCGTCGGCCCAGAACAGCGGACCGCCCGTCGTCGCCGGCCAGCCGTAGCCATGGACCCAGACCAGGTCGATGTCGGCGGCCCGCTGCGCGATGCCCTCCTCGAGGATCTTCGCCGCCGCCCGCTCGGCGAAGAAGATGTGGCGCAGCGCCATCGACTGCCGCCCGCTGGCGAGCTCGATGAACAGTGCGCGCTCGCGCGCCAGGCCGTCCGCGATCGGCATCGTCGCCGACGCCCGGATCGCCTCGATGCAGGCCGCCGGCGCGTCTCGGCCGCGCAGCTTGCCGCCCTGGGAGGCGAGGAACGTCTCGAACATCTCCGGCGCGGCTTCGACCGCGCGGTCGCGGGCGCGGCGCGGACCGCCGGGGATCGCGACCTCGCGGGCGAAGGCCACGGCGTCCTCGGTCAGGCTCTCCTCGCGCACGATCCGGTCGATGAGCCCGGTCGCCAGCGCGCGTGCGGCGTCGACCGGATCGCCGCTGACGATCGTCGCGAGCGCCTCCGGGACGCCGACCAGCCGCGGCAGGCGCTGGGTGCCGCCTGCGCCCGGCAGCAGTCCGATCTTGACCTCCGGCAGGCCGAGCCTGGCCGACGGCGCCGCGACCCGGTAGTGGCAGCTCAGCGCCATCTCGAGGCCGCCGCCGAAGCAGGTACCGTGCATGGCGGCGATGACCGGCTTCGATCCGGCCTCGATCCGGTCGAGCATCTCGGGCAGGTAGGGCTCGACCGACGGCCTGGTGAACTCGGTGATGTCGGCACCGCCGGAGAACAGTCGACCGGCGCCGCGCAGCACGACCGCCTGCACCGCGTCATCGCCGCGCGCGGCATCGAGCGCGTCCTCGATGCCGCGCCGGATCGCGGCGCCGAAGGCGTTCACCGGCGGGTTGTCGATGACGATGACGCTCACCGCGCCGTGCCGTTCTGTCCTGATCATGCCCTGCACCGATCGATCGTTGTGGTTCGCGTCGTCACGGCAGAGCGCCCGAGATCGTGGCGCCGCCGTCGACGACGATCATCTGTCCGGTGACGTAGGCGCTCGCCCGCGTCGCCAGGAACACCGCCGCGCCGGCGATCTCGCCCGCCTCGCCGATCCGGCGCAGCGGGATCGCACGGCTCAGCGCCGCCTCGGCCCGGTGGTCCTCCCACAGCGCGCGGGCGAAGTCGGTGCGGATGACGCCGGGCGCAATCGCATTGATGCGGACGCCGTGCCGGCCGTACTCGAGCGCGAGGTTGCGCACGAGCTGGAAGTCCGCCGCCTTGGAGATGTTGTAGGCGCCGATCGTCTCGGAGCCGAGCAGGCCGCCGATCGAGGACACGACGATGATCGCGCCGCGGCGGCGCTCGATCATCGCGGGGGCCGTCATGCCGATCAGCCAGTGGTTGGAGAGGATGTTGTTGTCCAGGATCTTGCGGAACTGCTCGTCGCTGATGCCGGCGAGCGGGCCGTAATAGGGGTTCGAGGCGGCGTTGCAGACCAGCACGTCGATCGGGCCGAGCCTCTCGTTGGTGCCGTCGACGAGGGCACGCAGCGCCGGCTTCGAGGAGATGCTCGCCGCGATCGCGACCGCGCGTCCGGCGCCGTGCCGGGCGTTGATCGCGTCGGCCACCGCCTCGCACGCCTCCTGCTTGCGGCTCGAGATCACCACGCGCGCGCCGTGATCGGCGAACGCCTCGGCGATCGCCCGGCCGATCCCGCGCGAGGAGCCGGTCACCACCGCGACCTGGCCGGTCAGATCGAACAGGTTGAACTCGGGGGTGGCGGCGCGCATCCGGCGGCTCCCGCCATGCGGGCCTCCCTCCAGGCGGCCGCGGCGAGCGGGACCAGGCGAGCCGCGGACGCCTCGGCGGCGGCGCTCGATGCGTTGCCGTCGATGATCCGCTTGCGTATGCCCTGCACGATGCCGACGAGGCGGAACAAGTTATAGGCGAAGTACCAGTGCAGGTCCGGCACGTCGTCACGCTCGGTGCAGGCGCAGTACAACGCCACCGCCTCGTCGAGCGACGGGATGCCGGACCCGGCGAGATCGGCGCCCTGCAGCCCGGAACGTCCATCCGCCGGCATCGACCAGTTCATCGCGAAGTCGGCGAAGTCGGCGAGCGGGTCTCCGATGGTCGACAACTCCCAGTCTAGGACGGCGCGAAGCCGCGTGCCGTTCTCGGCGAAGATCAGGTTGTCGATCCGGTAGTCGCCGTGGATGATCGCGACGCGCGTCTGCTCGGGAACGGTGCGCGGCAGCCATTCGATGAGCTTCTCGACCGGCTCGATCCGTGCCGTCTGGGCGGCGCGATATTGCTGCGTCCAGCGCTGCACCTGTCGGGCGAAATAGTTCCCCGGCCTGCCGAACTCGCCCAGCCCGACGGCGACGTGGTCGAGCGAGTGCAGGCGCGCGAGCGTCCGGATCGCGTCCTCGTAGACCGCGCGCCTCGCTTCGGCGGCGAGGCCGGGCAGGGTGCCGTCCCAGAACACCCGCCCCTCCACGAACTCCATGACGTAGAAGATCGCGCCGATGACGCTCTCGTCGGTGCACAGCGCGATCGGGGCGGCGACCGGCACGCCGGTCGGATGCAGCGCGCGCAGCAGCCGGTATTCCCGCTCGACCGCATGAGCCGACGGCAGGAGCGCGCCGAACGGCTTGCGGCGAAGCACGTAGGTCCCGCTCGCGGCCTCGAGCCGATAGCTCGGGTTGGACTGCCCGTCGGGAAACTTCGCGACCCGGACCGGAGAGGCGAAACCCTCGATGTTGGCCGACAGCCAGCGTGTCAGCGCGGTCTGGTCGAGGTCGTGCGTCGGCATCTCGGCAGGACGGCTCATGACGCCGCGCCGCTAGCCTGGCTGTGGGTCGGCGTGATCGGCGTAGCGCGCGAACTCCGCCCTGGCGATCGAGCGGTTGTGCACCTCGTCGGGACCGTCGGCCAGCCTGAGCGTGCGGATGCCGGCGAACGCGGCGGCGAGTTCGAAATCCTCCGACACGCCGGCGCCTCCGTGCGCCTGGATCGCGTCGTCGAGGATACGCAGCGCCATCGTCGGCGCCTGCACCTTGATCATCGCGATCTCGTTGCGGGCGGCCTTGTTGCCGGAGCGATCCATCATGTCGGCCGCCTTCAGGCAGAGCAGGCGCGACATCTCGATGTCGATCCGCGCGCGCGCGACCCGCTCCTCCCATACCGACTGGTCGGCGATCCGCTTGCCGAACGCGACGCGCGAGACCAGCCGCCTGGCCATCGCCTCGAGCGCCTCCTCGGCGACGCCGATCGTGCGCATGCAGTGATGGATTCGACCCGGTCCCAGGCGCCCCTGCGCGATCTCGAAGCCGCGGCCCTCGCCGAGGAGCATGTTGCCCTTCGGGATGTGCACGTCTTCGAGTATGAATTCGGCATGGCCGTGCGGGGCGTCATCGTAACCGAACACCGACAGCATCCGCTCCCGGCGGACGCCGTGGCTCGCGAGGTCGAGCAGGACCATGCTCTGCTGCCGGTGACGCTCGGCCTGCGGGTTGCTCTTGGCCATGACGATCGCCAGCCGGCAACGCGGATCGCCGGCGCCGGTCGACCACCATTTCCGCCCGTTGATGGTGTAGCCTTCGGCGTCGGGGACGATGCTGGCGCGGATGTTGGTCGCGTCCGAGGACGCGACGTCCGGCTCGGTCATCAGGAAGGTCGACCGGATCTCCCCGCGCATCAGGGGGAGGAGCCAGCGTTGCTTCTGCTCGGCGGTGCCGTAGCGATGCAGCACCTCCATGTTGCCGGTGTCGGGCGCCGAGCAGTTGAACAGCTCGGGTGACCAGTGCACGCGCCCCATCTCCTCCGCGCACAGCGCGTATTCGAGGTTGCTGAGCGGCTCGCCTTCGAAGGGGAAACTGTCGTCGACCATGTCATGGCCGGTCGCCGGCGGCATGAACAGGTTCCACAGCCCGGCTTCCCGCGCCTGCGGCTTCAGCTCATCGATGATCGGGAGCACCTTCCAGCGCTCGCCGGACCGGACCTGGGCCGCATGTTCGTGACGCCGCGGTCGTACGGAGCGGTCGATGAAGTGACGTACTCTATCTCTGAAATGGCTCTGCCGCTCGCTCAGGGCGAAATCCAACGTCCCTGCTTCCCGATTTATGCACCATTCTTTTGTTCCCCTGTCCTAGACATACTCGAACCTGGAATCCAGACCTAAAATGCGGAGAGTGGCGTCGCAACCGCACCGATCCCGAACGGCGAGATCCGCCCCAGGCGCGGCCGAAGCCGGGCTGCGCCGCTGATGCCGGACGTCTCGCCCTCGCGTCCGGACGCCACCCGCCGCTTCGCCGAGCGCCGCAGCCGCCTGATCGATGCGGCGTCGGCCATCATCAACGAGCGCGGCGTCAAGGGACTCTCCCTCGCCGAGGTCGGCAAGGCGATCGGGCTGAGCAGCACCAGCGTGCCCTACTACTTCCCGAGGAAGGAGGATCTCGCCGCTGCGTGCTTCCACCGGGCCCTCGACCTGCTGGAGCGCCAGGTGCAGGAGGCCGGTGCGCTGTCCTCGCCGTCCTCCAGGATGCGCCGACTGGTGTCGCTTCACTTCGCGTCGTTCGAGGATACCGACAGGGGCGCGGCGCCGCCGGTGGTCCGCCTCAGCGACCTGCGCGCGCTGGAGGATCCGCTCCGTCCGATCCTGGTCGCGCGCTACTTCTCGATCTTTCGACATGCCCGGACCTTCTTCGGCGCCGGCGGCGAAGAGCAGGAGAGGCTGCTCCAGGTCATGCGCACGCACGTGCTGCTGGAGAACCTGTACAACCTGCCGATCTGGCTGCGGAACTACGATCCCGGCGAGTACGGGCGTATCCAGTCCCGTATGGTGGACGTCCTGGAACACGGCATCGGCGCGCACGGCGCGTCGCTGGCGTTGCCGGACGCCTCCGCCGTGGCGCCGGCATCCTGCGCGCTCGACGAGGCGGCCGATCCGGCCGGACGGTTCCTCGGGGTCGCCACCCGGCTGATCAACGAGCGGGGCTATCGGGGCACGTCGGTGGCGCAGATCTCCGCGCGGCTGCACGTCACCAAGGGCAGTTTCTACCATCACCTCGAGGCCAAGGACGACCTCGTCCTGGCCTGTTTCGAGCGCAGCCACGCGGCGATCCGCAACACGTTGCGCATCGCCTCCGATCGAGGCGGCACCTACCGCGACCAGATCGTCTCGGCGGTCTCGATGCTGCTGACGATCCAGTTGACGGACTCGACCCCCTTGCTGCGCACGACGGCGCTGCCCTCGCTGCCGTCGGATCTTCGCAGACGGGTGATCGATCAGTCCGATCAGATCGCCCGCCGGTTCGCGGGCTTGATCATCGACGGCATCACGCAGGGCTCGATGCGGGCGGTCGACCCTCTGGTTGCCGGCCAGGTGCTCATGTGGACGGTGAACGCCGCCTACGAGTTGCGCGCTCGTGCGGCTCGCGTGCCGATCGAGCGCGCGGTGGCGCTGTATGGTTCAATCCTGCTCGACGGACTGGTCAGCGCCGAGACGAGGTGAAGAGGCTGACCTGGATCCGCTTTTGCGGCAGGGAGCTGCGACGGCGACGAGGACGGATGAAATGACATAGTTCGCCAAAAGGCCTAGGCCTTCAGAGACCATCTTATAAAGATAATTGGATTCTCAAGGCTTTGCCTTGAGCGGGTCCAGGGCGGAGCCCTGGCCTTCGATAGATATGACGGTCCAGGCGACGCGGCGAAGGCATCATCAGCTCGGTTGCGTCGAAGTAGAAGAAACGGGTGCTCAGACGCCGAACGCGGACAATCCGGTCTGCGCTCGGCCGAGGATCAGGGCATGCACGTCATGCGTCCCCTCATAGGTGTTTACGGCCTCGAGGTTCATGACGTGACGGATGACGTGATACTCGTCGGCAATCCCGTTGCCTCCGTGCACGTCTCGCGCCTCGCGGGCGATCGCCAGTGCCTTGCCGCATGAATTACGCTTGCACAGGCTGATCATTTCCGGTGCGGCGCGGTGCTCGTCCATCAGGCGGCCGAGGCGCAGCACGCTTTGCAGCCCCAACGTGATCTCGGTCTGCATGTCCGCCAGCTTCTTCTGTACCAGTTGCGTTGCGGCCAGCGGACGGCCGAACATCATCCGCTGCAACGCGTAGTCGCGTGCCGCGTGCCAGCAGAACTCCGCCGCGCCCAGGGCGCCCCAGGAGATGCCGTATCGAGCGTTGTTGAGGCAGGAGAACGGGCCGCGCAGCCCCTTCACGCCGGGCAGCATGTTCGCCTCGGGGACGAAGACCTCATCCATCATGATCATCCCGGTCTTGGACGCGCGAAGGCTGAACTTGCCCTCGATCACGGGGGCGGTCAGCCCCTTCATCTCCTTCTCGAGGATGAAGCCGCGGATCGTGCCGCCATCGTCCTTGGCCCAGACGACGAACAGGTCGGCCAACGGCGAGTTCGTGATCCAGGTCTTGGATCCGCTGACCAGATAGCCTCCCGGCACGCTCTTCGCACGGGTGCGCATCGAGCCCGGGTCCGACCCGGCATCCGGCTCGGTAAGGCCAAAGCAGCCGATGAACGCACCGGACTGCAGCTTCGGCAGGAATCTCTGCCGCTGCTCCTCCGAACCGAAGGCCCAGATGGGATACATCACCAGGGAGGATTGCACCGAGAAGGCGGAGCGATAGCCGCTATCGACCCGCTCCACCTCCCGGGCGATCAGGCCGTAGGCAACATAGCCGACACCGGCACAGCCATAGCCTTCAAGCGTGGCGCCGAGGAAGCCCATCTCCCCCATCTCGTTCATGATCTCGCGGTCGAATGTCTCGTGCCGGTTGGCCAGCAGAACGCGGGGGAACAGCTTGTCCTGGCAGTAGGCCCGGGCGGCATCGCGGATGGCGCGCTCGTCCTCGGTCAGCTGGTCCTCCAGCAGCAGCGCGTCGTCCCAGGCGAACGATCCCATCGGCCGGTTCTGCGGGGAGGCGGAAGCTGGGACGGTCTGGCTTTCGGCCACGGTTTCGGGAACTGCTACGGGACTGCTGAGATCCATGCCGGACTCTCTCCTGCGTTTGCCGCGCCGCTTCGGCGCAAGCCGCCGAAGGTATCAGCACGAAGGGCGGGGCGTCATCACCAAGACTCTGCATGGTCCGGCCCCTTGTTCTTGATACGGCGTGTTTGCTCAGGCCGGTGCCGCGCATGGGCGCCCCGTCAAGGCCAGGGCTCTGCCCTGGACCCGCTCAAGGCTCAGCCTTGAGAATCCATCTGCTTTCAAAGAGGGGGGCGAAGCCCAGCCTTCAGTCGTGAGCTGTGCGGAACGGTCGTCTCTCGGGCCGGGCTTCGCCCCGCAGCGACGAGCAGTTTCTGTTTAGCGATCGATCGACGGATCCATCGCGGTCTTGAACTCGGGCTGTCGTCGCGCCGAGAACGCTTCCAGGCCTTCCGTGAAGTCGTCGCTCTCGCAAGCGCGTCGGCGCAGTTCCGCGATGCGCTCCATGGCGTGAACCGGCATCGGCTGGAAGTCCTCGAGGATGCGCAGCTGTTCCTTGATGGCCTGGATCGCCAGCGGCGCCTTGCGGGCGATCCGGTGAGCCGTGTCGAGTGTCGCCGACTCCAGCTTGTCGGTGTCAACCATCTGGTTGATCACGCCGAAATGCGTCGCCCGCTCGGCATCCAGCGGCCTGGCGCAGAAGAACATCTCCTTCAGCACGTGGATGGGAACGTTGTTCATGAAGCGGAGCAGGCCGCCGGTGGTGTATGGAAGGCCGATATTCACCGGGGTTATGGCGAACGTCGCGCTGGGGTCGGCGATCACGAGGTCGCAGCTCATCACGAGATCGACCGCGCCACCCCATACCGAACCGGAGACCATGGCGATCACCACGCCAGGATAGGATCGCACCTCGCGCAGGAACCGCTCGAGCGGCTTGTCGTGGGCCAGCGGATCCCGATCGGCCGCCAGCTCGCTGATGTCGAAGCCGGCGCTCCACACGTCCTGGCCGACGCCGCTGGTCAGGATTACGACCGGCAGGCCTTTCGCGGACAACCTTGCCAGGGCCTCGGTCAGCGCATTCAGCACGTTGCTGCCGAGCGCATGTCGGCGCGTCGGATTGGCGAAGACGAGTCGTCCGATCCGGCCATCGACCACGCTGTCCGTCACGACAGGACCGGGCGGTCTGTCAGGCGTCACCACCTCATCCCGCCTGGTGCTGCGGAACGGCCGTCTCGGAGAGGTCTCCGGCCTGGTGCACGATGCCCGAGGCATGCAGCGACCGGATCAGGTCAGGATGGAGGCCGGCCTCCTCCATGATCGCGAGGGTATGCTCGCCCAGCTGCGGCGGTGGCAGGCTGCCTGTTCGCGACGGCCGCGCCGCGGTCGTGGAGCTCGATATGGGGGTGACCACCTGACGCAGCGTGCCGAGGACCGGGTGGTCCAGCGTCTCGACCAGGTTGCCATGTTGCACCTGCGCGTCCTCGAAGACTTCGTCAAGCGTGTGGATCGGTCCCGCCGGCAGCCCCACGCCGACGAACAGCTCGGTCCATTCCTTCTTGCCGCGCTGCTTCAGCCGGGACTCGAGGATCGCCTTCAGCTCCTCCCGATGCGCGATCCGGGTCTCGTTGGTGTTGAAGCGCAGATCAAGCGGCAGTTCCGGCAGATCCAGCAGGGTACACAGTCGCAGCCACATCTCGGACGTGATGGGCGCCAGGTTGAGCGGCCCGTCCGCCGTTTCGAACACGCCGTAGGGGGCGATCACCGAATGGGCGTTTCCCGTGCGCTTCGGGACGTCGCCCAGGCTCAGGTAGCGCTGGGCGTGCACCGTCAGGAGGCCGACAAGGCTGCTCAGGAGTGACGTCGCGACGTGCTGGCCCGTTCCCGTGCGCTCGCGGTCGAGCAGGGCGGCGAAGAGGGCCGTCGTCAACCACATGCCGGACGTGAGGTCGCCGATGGCCGTGCCGGTCCGCGTCGGGTCGCCATCGGGAAAGCCGGTCAGGCTCATCAATCCGGAATAGCCCTGGGCGATCTGGTCGAACCCAGGCCAGTCGCGCAACGGCCCATCGGCGCCGAACGCGCTGATGCTGCCCAGGATCAGCCTCGGATTGTGGCGGCTCAGGGCTTCGTAGCCGAGCCCCATCCTCTCCATGGTGCCCGGCTTGAAGTTCTCCAGCACGATGTCGGCGGTGCCGGTCAGGCTCCGTATGACCTCCAGCCCCTCCGGCTTGCGGAAGTCGAGGCAGATGCTGCGCTTGTTGCGGTTGCAGGACAGGAAGTACGTGCTGATGCCGCGATCGAGCGGTCCCCAGCTCCGGCTCATGTCGCCGGCGGGGAACGGCTCGACCTTGATCACCTCGGCCCCGAAATCGGCCAGCGTCATGGAGCAGAACGGTCCGGACAGCGCACGGGTCAGGTCGACGACCTTGATCCCCTTCAACGATTCCATCGACGTCTCCAGCCAGCGTCAAGCCTGCCCGATAGTATCACGGATCGGGTTTGACAGTGTGCCGATGCTTTCGACGGTGACGGCGCAGACGTCGCCGGGCTCGAGGGTCGTGACCTCGGACAGGATCTCGATCAGCGTGGCGACGTCGAAGATGCGCACCCGGCCCACGTCGAGGCTGTCCACTCGGCGCCGTCGCGACGGGGGATCCGCACGGGACGGACCGTCAACGCCGTCGACAGGAGGTGCTGGAGCCGGGGATCGATCCCGCGGTATCATCCATCCCGGCGGCGCTTTCGGCAGCCACATACTGCTTCCGGTCACCCCGGCGCCGCAGGAGGTGACGGGGCCGGGAACGATGTTCGAACAGGAGCGGCAATGCATATCGTGAGGTTTGAGCAGGCCCCCACCTATACCGCACCGGATCATGACGACGTTGTCGCGCGACGGCTTCAGGGTGGCGAGGCGGGGGGCGCCGACTTCGTGCTGGTCGGCCATTCGACGTTCGCGGCCGGCGCCGGCGTGCCGATGGATGCAGCGGCGGTCGGCAAGATCTACGTGATCACCGATGGTGTGATCACCATCGAGCAGGAGGACGGGACCCAGCACGTGCTGCGGCGATGGGACAGCCTGTTCGTTCCCGCCGGCGAGGCGCGGGCAGTCCGGAACAACGGCGACGGGACCGCCTCGTTGATCGTGATAACGCCCGCGCCCTTCGTCGAGAAAGCCTGACCAGAGCGATTTCGGCATCACGACCGGCTTTCCCGCACCCGATGATCCCGGATCGTCAGGGCTTCGCCTTGAGCGCGGGATCGGCGCCACCTCGGTCAGCAAGATCGCTGCCGGGGTGGGACCTCTACTTCAAGGACAAGGCGGAGATCGTCGCCTCGGTGCGACGGGCGGTCACTCTCGCCATGCACGACGAGATGAACAGCGCCCGCAGGTCACGCCACGATGGCGCTGAACGGGTCGCGTTCGGAACCTATCAGTTCAATGCGGCTGGACCTCGCGCTCGGTATCGAACAGGGGCGCTTCTCCGAGGCGTTCGACGGGTTCGTGATCGACACCCTTTGGCCATCCTGCGCGCCGGGATCAGCGCGCGTCTCGGGAGCCGGACGGAACGTGGCGACGCGACCGCTGACCGTGACAAGGCTGAGCTCTGCCCATTGATCCGCCTCGCGGCATCGATCGCCAACGGCCTCGCCGAGTGGAGACCACCTTATCGAGATTGGATTCTCAAGGCTGCGCCTTGAGCGGGTCCAGGGCAGCGCCCTGGCCTTGCACGCAACACGTCCGC
This sequence comes from uncultured Acetobacteraceae bacterium, assembly GCA_964249315.1. Lineage (GTDB taxonomy): Bacteria > Pseudomonadota > Alphaproteobacteria > Acetobacterales > Acetobacteraceae > Lichenicoccus. The sequence goes on from CAXUCM010000060.1 coordinate 11,754, forward strand.
AGGCACCGCGCCGATGCCGCCGCGTGCACCATTGGCCTGCGGCTGACGGCATGAGAGGCCTCTGCCCGATGATGATCAGTGGTATGCCGGCCGATGCTGCGGGCCCACGATCGGAGCTGCTTCGCAACGATGGATCTGTCTTCGGCAAGCGCCCGATCCTCTCCCTGGACCCGCGAGGTCCAGCTCTCACCCACCTCTTGGTCCACGGCCGCTTCGGGTCCATTGTCCGCGCTGTCTGACCAGCAGGAGAGTAGCGGATGGCCATCGAAGCGGGTTCGGAGGCGCACAAGACCCTGTTCTGCCGCCATTTCATCGACACGCATCTCACCTTTGATCCGGCGGCCCTGCCCTGGCCGGAGCTGAGCGAGGCGGAGCTGGCGCGGCTGCGCGGGGTGCCGTTCTGGCAGGAGGTCTATCATACCGAGCGGCGCGCCGGCGCCATCGTCGACGCCTTCACGCCGCAGGTTCGCGACCCCGTGGTGCGCGAGGCGGTGGCGATGCAGGGCGTCGAGGAGGCCCGCCACGCCAGGCTGATCCGGGTGATGATCGACCGCTACGGCATCGATGCGCACGAGCAGCCGATGGAGCAGTTCCCGGCGGACCTGGAGACGGCCTTCATCGATTTCGGCTTCGGCGAGTGCCTCGACGCCTTCCTCGGCTTCGGCGCCTTCAAGACCGCCCGCGAATCCGAGTTCCTGCCCTCGGCGATGTTCGACATCTTCGACACGCTGATGGCCGAGGAGACCCGGCACATCGTCTTCTTCATCAACTACATGGCCTGGCGCGAGCGCCATCGCGGACTCGGCGCGCCGCGACGGGCGCTGAAATCGCTGCGCTTCTACTCGCGTGCCGGCAGGCGCCTGTTCGGCATGGTCAAGCGCGGCCAGGAGCCCAATGACGGCCGTGACTTCGCCGTCACCCAGGCCAACATGTTCCTCGACGGCTTCTCGTTCCAGCGCTTCGTCGAGGATTGCGTGCGCGAGAACTCGCGCCGCATGGGCGCCTTCGACCCGGCGCTGATGCAGCCGCGCCTGCTGCCGAGCATGGCGTCGCTGGCGCTGAGCGGCATGCGGGTCTGGGACCGCGCCCGTCCGCACTTGCGCCGGGCCGCGCCCCAGGGCGCCTGAGATACCCGAAGCGGCGCCTCCGAACCGCCTAGTCTTACTGTGTCATAAATTTGATCGATTGATTTGCCTGTGGCGACACGGGCACCG
>CAXUCM010000061.1:0-12918 GCA_964249315.1 uncultured Acetobacteraceae bacterium
CGTGCACCTGCTCGATCAGCCCGTCCAGCACGCGAACACGGTGACCCTGGGCGAGGAGTTCTTCACACAGATAGCGTCCGATGAAGCCAGCGCCGCCCGTGATCAGATACGTCCCGCCCATCCCGATCGCACCTTTTCGTTACCATCTACGCTCCGAGACGGTAACACCTCGCCTCCATCACGGTTGCCAGCGTTCGGCGACAAAGATGCTGAACATGAAGCTGAGCGGTGCGGCCCAGCTCAGGCGTTGACCGGCATCGGGGTGAAGCGCCAGGCCATCTCCGTCTCGCCCTTGTGCTGGGCCAGGGTAAGCTCGATGACGCTGCTGCCGTCATCGCCGCCACCGCAATTCTCGCACCAGAACTGGATCACCAGCCCGTCCCGGCGTGAGCTCGGGTTGCCCGACTCCGCCTGCGCCACCAGCTGCACGGTGGTCTTGCCCACCTCGACGCTGGTCTTCAGGACGGTCTCGGCATCCTCGCTGCGATCGTACGCCACCACCCCGCGATGATGCAGGTAGGTGTTGCCGCAGCGGGGGCAGAGCAGGTTGGCGCCGCCGCTGTTCTGCTTGATGACGATATGGGTGTCCGGCTTCAGCGGCTGCTGGTACACGTCCGTTTCCAGCGCACTCGCCTGGTCCTTGAAATACTGCCGTGACCGTTGGATGTTCTCGCTCATGCTCGGTACGCCTTGTTCATCGAAGCTGCAGCGCAAGGTCTGAATCAAAGACGCGACGTGCAGGAAGCTGGAGGCGGCCGCGTCATGCGCCTCCTTCACGTATGTTACCGGCAGATGGACGCGCCGACTAGGCATCCTTTCGGGCTGTCCAAGTCTTGATTTTTCGATTCATTTACTGAGAGCCGGCCAACGATTGAGCAGCGGATGCACGATCGCCCTCTTGCCGGCGGGGGAGTGTCCTGGAGAGCGTATCGAGAGCCATCGCGTGGATCGCCACCGCAGCTTTATGCGCCTGCGCGACGCAGCCGCCGCCGGTCTCGGCGGTCGAGACGGCGGTGGGCGCGCAGCCCGGAGCCGCTTGCGGCATCCGGTCGGGCGGCGGCACCGGCTATTTCGCCCTGGACGGCCGGACCTCCAGATATCTGGCGCATTGCTCGTTCGCCTGCACGTTCGCGAGATCGGACGGCGTCGATGCGACGCTCGCCGGCGGCATCAACCTTCCCGCCGGCGCGGTGTTGCCCGCGGCATCGGCGATCACCCCGGGCGACGCACCGCCCGGACGGGCAAGGCCGGTGTTCGTGGCGATCGCACAGGCGGTCGCCACGTGCCGCTGGGACCGAGCGGCACTGCTTCGGTTAGCACCATCCCCATCCGGGGCGCTGCATCGCATCCGCAGGGTTCGACATGTGAGGCGGAGAGCTTCGAGCCGACATCATCGCGCGCATGACTGAAGCCCGGTCAATAAAGCGGGGTCGACCGAAACTTAGCGACCGCCGTCCGGTTGGCATGCCACTGCGAATCGGCAGACGGAGAAACATCCATGTTCATGCGGATCGACAAGCTGTTGACGGCGCTGCCGGAGCCCAAGGCCCCGCACCCGAACGCTGCCGCAGCCTTGCAGGAGCTGCTCGGCGGCAAGTACGGCGAGATGTCCACGCTCGGGAACTACATGTTCCAGAGCTTCAACTTTCGCAACAAGACGAAGCTGCGCCCGTTCTACAGCCTGGTCTCGAGCATCTTCGCCGAAGAGCTCGGACATGTCGAACTTGTCAGCACCGCCGTCTCGATGCTGAATTGCGGGCCCGGCAATCCGAAGGAGAACGTCGACATCTCTAAGGCGCCGTTCGAGGCCATGCAGGACACGCGTCTCGCCGGCAGCTTCCTCAGCAACGGCGGCGGCGCCATGCCGATGAACAGCAACGCCGCGTCCTGGAACATGGACATGGTCACCACGACCGGCAACCTGATCATCGACCTGCTGCACAACTTCCACCTGGAATGCGGCGCTCGTATCCACAAGCTGCGGGTATACGAGACGATGACCGAGCCCACCGGGCGCGAGGTCTGCGCCTACCTGCTGGTGCGCGGATCCTTGCACGCGCATGCCTACGCGCTGGCCTTGAAGAAGCTTACCGGCGTGCCGATCGAGACCATGTTGCCGACCCCCAACATCGATCTCTCTCGCATCCCGGAGTGCCAGAAGTATCTGGACGAGGGCAAGCATCGCCGACTCTACCGGTTCAGCCCTGAGGATTATGAGGAATCCGCCGGAGTCTGGTCGAACGACGAGGTCGCACTCCCCGGTGATCCGCCCGGCAACCTGGAAGTCGTCGACGGTCTTCCGGAAGGCGGCAAGATCCCGGAACTCGCCGGCAATTACGGCGCCTTCGCTCCGGACTATGCGCCGGAGGAAATCTTCGAGATTGCCTCGAAGCTCTACAAGAAGTCGCGCTGACGTCGGAAAGGCCAGGGGCTTTGCCCCTGGACCCCATCAAAGGCGTAGCCTTTGAAATCCTACTTGTTTCTATTCTGTAACTCGGCCTTGTAAGTCTCGGATGGTAGCGGAGTTGCGAGCGTTCCTAGGCAGCCTAGCCATGGCTCGTAGCGGCGCCATGAGCCAGCCTTGTCTGCGGAGATCGGTTGCCGCACTTGCCATCGACTCGGCGTGTTCACCACACGCGGGTTCATCTCGGGCCGAAGACAGGCATCCGACCATTCCAGCTCGCACGCCGCCACCAGGCGTCGGATCACCGGCTCCGGCGTCGTGACCAGATCCTCGTAGACGACTTCGTGCAGGCGGTCCGACGGCAGAACCTGACGCCAATGCTCGGCCAACCGTTCGACTGCGCGTATCGCCGCGACCAGGGCCTCGCCGCCGGTCGGGAAGGCAAGATGCTGGTTGAAGTAGGTGCGGTGGATCGACAAGGCAGTGTCGATCGCGCTGCGTCGGCACAGGACGATGCGGGCTTCCGGTAGCGCCGTGTGGATCAAGCCGGCCTGGAGGATATTGAACGGGCTCTTGTCCGTCACCCGCGTCGCTCCTGCCGCGAGCCGGTGCAGCAGACGCAGATAGTCGCCGGCCGTCGCCGCCGGATCGGACGTGGCGGCGTGCTCGGTCCAGAACGGCAGTTCGCCGCCGGCCCGGACCTCCGGATGCGACGACAGGATGTGCTCGACCAGGGTGGTGCCGGTGCGCGGCAGTCCCACGATCACGATCGGTGTCGGCTCGAGGCGCCCTGACCTGGCGAGCCGTAAGACGCTCTCCGGCGTATACTGCGCGATCAGGCGGTCGATCCGGGCCTCGAACAGGACGGGATCGAAGTGGCAGAGGCTCCGGCGCCAATCGTCCGCCGCATCATAGTGCCGCATCGCGGTCGACGGGTCGTCGAGGTCGTCGAAGGCCTTGCCGAGAGCGAGGTGAAGCTTCAGACGCGCCTCCGCATGCAGGCCCGAGGCTCCCAAGGCCAGCTGCATACGCGCGATCAGGTCGGCATCGTCGGACGTCGTGCGGCGGCAGCGAACGAGCTCGTAATAGCTGCCTGCCAGCTGCGGTGCCTTGCGCGTCACCTGGTCGAGCAGGGCATAAGCCTCCTCGAACCGTCCGGCGCCGGAGGCGATCACGCCGAGCAGTTCGGTGGCGGACAGCGCCGCCGGATCCAGCGCCAGCAGCTGGCGCAATGCCCGCTCGGCCTCGCCGTCGCGGCCCTCGGCCAGCAATGCCCGGGCGTTGGCCAGCCGCGTCAGGCTGGTCCTCGGCGTGGTCGCGGCCGCTCGCCGAAACGCGGCGATGGCCTCCGACCGGCGTCCCAGCGTCTCCAGCAGGGCGCCGGCATGATATCGCGCCTCGACCAGGGAAGGCTGCGACTCGGATGCGGACCGGTAGGCCGAAAGGGCCGCCGCATCGTCGCCGAGGCTCTGCAGCGCGATCCCGAGATGCAGTTTCGCGAGCGCGAACCGGGGCTTGATCGCCAAGGCTGCCTCGAACGCCTCGACGGCGTCCCGGCCACGTCCGGCCTGCAGGCAGACCTGGCCGAGATCGTGCCGGATGCCGGCGTTATCGGGAGCGTGCGCCGCCGCTTCATAGAGAAGCGGAAGCGCTTCGGCCGGACGGCCGGTCTGTAGGAGCTGACCGGCGCGTATCAGGCGCGGGTCGGATGTGGTCGTGCTGGCGGCTCCGGGTCGGCGTGGCATCGGCGCAGGGCGGCTCATCTCTCGAGGCAGCGGACGCTGCCACGGCCCGACAGGCCGCCGCAACTCGCAGCATGTCGGACCGGACCGCTACAGGTCGACCGGCCTAGAGCATCATCCGATCAGATGGAATTATTTGATCGGATAAAGATGCTCGCCAAACAACGAGCTGGAGCGGGTTCCGTGAGCGAACGCGAACGGAAAACGCTCTAGTCGTCGCGGTCGACGACCGGGTGGCGGATCGCCGCGGTGACCAGCCTGGCAGGCCACTGGATACGCGCCTCGCCGGGATACGGACGCTTCCAGTCCGTGGCCGAGTACCAGATCACGTGATTGAGGAAGTTCTCGTCCACGGAGTCCGCGTGGCCCTGCTTGCCTTTCGTCATCATGTTGGAGGCCACGTTCCAGGCCTTCTGCATCGGCGTCATCCGCAGCATGGTGTAGTTCGCGGGGCCGGTGCCGGGGATCGGGGTGCCCCCCGGACCGATATTGAGCGGCGTCGTCGCCGGCACGTGGGTGAACGGCGAAATGTCGGCGGTGTTCTGGAAGCAGTCGAACATCGGCGACGCCGTCAGGTCGAACTGGGTCAGCGGCGGCAGGCCAAGGATGTTCTCGATGGTACGGTTGACGTTCTCCTGCGTGTAGGTGGTGTTGATCACCTTGCCGACGCCCGGAGCTTGCGGTGCCACCGTGTACGGGCTGATGACGTAGACCGGCTGGCGATGGCCGTCGACATGGTCGACGCCGTCCTGGCTGTCATCCTCCTCGACGAAGATCGCGCTCGTCGGCCACGCCTTGGTGTTGCTGATCGCCTCCACCATCCGACCGAGTGCGAGGTCGTTGTCGGCCTCGTAGTTGTTCGGCAACGGGTCGCCGGTGGTGGTGCCGTTGGTGTGGTCGTCCGGCAGCCACAGGATGGTCAAAGCGGGGACCTGGTCGGCCGCGTCCTGGGCGGCGAGGATCGGCAGGTAGTAGTCCATCCGGTACTGGTCCGGAATGCCGAGATTGAAGGACGGGTAGTGCGGGTCGAGGATCTTGATGACCGACGGGATGTAGGCGATCTCGGTGTCGGAATCATCCGGCACGATCATGCTGCCCTGCTTGCCGCCGCTCTCCTTGAACAGGGAGGTGTTGTAGAAATCCGCCCAGCTGTAGGTGCCGCCACCCGGCTTGTCCGCGATGACGTAGTGGTTGCTCCACTCGCCATACATCTTGACGTTGAGGCCCTTCGCCTCGGCGGTCGACCACAGGAAGCCCTTCTGGGTGTAGGTCAGCGCGTCGTTGCTGTTGCCGCCCGGATAGCTGCGGATCCAGTCCGGCGACAGGATGTCGTTGGAATAGAACGAGCCGCTTTCCACGATCCAGGGATGGCCGTCCGCCGACTGCCGGCTCGGCGCATAGATGTTGTCGAGCAGCGGGAAGCGCTTCACCAGGGCGTGCTGGTTCGGCACGTTGGCGGCGAACACCGCGAGGCTCGGATCGCCATCGCCTTGCGGCAGATCGCCGAGCATCTGGTCGTAGGTGCGATTCTCCTTGATCACCAGGAAGACGTGCTTGATCAGCGACGGCTCGCCGATATGCGCCGGAATCGCGACCGGGTCGGCATGGGGATTCGCATATTCAGACCCGACACGGACGTTGCTGGAATCCCAGTGATTGTTGCGGATGACGCGCGCGGTCATCCTGGTGAGCCGGTCGGGGCTCGGCAACGGGATCAGATCGACCGTGCCGGTCTCCTGGTGGGTGTTGAAGGCGGTGACGCCGTGCGCCGTGCCGAGCGAACCCTGTGCGCCCAGGCCCTTGTCGTCGGAGACCACCAGCTGGCGGTTGGCAGCGTCGTAGGCGATGGTGGTCGGGAAGTAGAGGGTCGGGATATAGCCGATCACCGGGTCGGTCGAGTTGTTGGCGAGGTCGATCACCGCGACGGCGTTGGACTGCCCGAGCGTCACGTAGGCGTGGTTGCCGGCAACGGCGATCCCGTTGGCGCCGGCACCGAATGCGCCGCCCTTGATCGGCACGCCGACGCTGATGGTGCGCACCACCCGCTGCAGGCCGGTATCGATGACCGAGATGGTGTCGTCATAGGAGTTGGCGACATAGAGCTTGGATCCCGACACCGCCAGGCCGGCGGGATGCAGCCCGACATCGATCGTCTTGGTCACCGTGCCCGAGCGCAGATTGATCACCGAAACCGTGCCAGTGGTCGCGAAGGCATCGGTCGGATCGGCAACGATCGGGGTACCGTCGGAGAGGTTGGTGAAGTCCGACGAGGTTGCCGGCCGGCCGCCCTCGTTGCTGACATAGGCGTAGTCGCCGCTGACCACGATGCTGTTGGGCGCGTTGCCGACCGGGATCTGCGATTGGAGTTTCGCGGTCGAGAGGTTCAGCACGCCGACGCTGTTGTTCGCGTTCAGCACGACCAGGCCCAGCGCGCCGCCTGCCGCCACGACGCCGCCGGGGTTGGCCGAGGTCGCGTTGTACAGGTTCGGGTTCGCCGGCGGCGGGGGCACCGGTATGCTCATCGCGGGCGTGAGTTCGCCGTTGCCCGGATTGACGTTGGCGACGGCCACGAAGTTGTTGTCCTGGCTGAACAGCAGCCTCGAGCCGTCGGCCGAATAGGTGATGCCGGTGAACGAGCCGGTGCTGTTGTCGGAGAAGGTGGTGCCGCTGACCGCGCTCGGGATGTAGCGCTGCAGCACCGCGCCGGTCTTGGTGTCGAACACGATGACCGGCTGTGCCGCATCCATCAGCAGCACGGCGCCGCTGCGGGTCGCGGGGTTCGGGTTGACGGCAACCGCCTTGGCGACCACGGGCGAGCCGAGCTGAACGATCTTGCCGGCCGGCGTCAGCAGCTGGTTGTCGGACGCGACGATGGAGCCGTTGGTCTGCGGCCCTACGGTGCGGGTGGTCTGGTCGGTCGTCTGGGCGCATGCGATGGCCGGGACCGCGAGGGCAAGCGCCATCACGCCGACGAGCGGATGTTTCGGGAATGACTTCGTCACCTTGAACTCCTGAACATGATCCCGGCCGTCCGTCCGGCCGACGGCCGGGAGCACCCGGGCCTGCGTCGCGGTGTTCTGGAACAGCAAGCTGACGTCAGCCTGACCGTCTGGCGCTCGACGTTCGCTGCCGGCGCATTGTCACAAAATCATCGCCTTGCGCCGGGACGGTCCGAACGGTCTTGATGCCGTTCGAGGGCGTGTCGATCGTGGAGATCAATCCGTGCGTGTCTTGCTCGTCGAGGACCACCGGGGCTTGCGCGAGATGATGGCGGCACACCTGCGTAGCGGCGGCTTCGTGACGGATGCGGTGGCGCGAGGCGACGAGGCGCTCGCGGCCGCTTCGACCAGCCTCTATGACGTGGTCGTCCTGGATCTTGGCCTGCCGGATCTCGACGGCATCGCCGTCCTGCGCAGCCTGCGTTCCGGCATCGCTGCCAACGTTCCGGTGCTCGTGCTGACGGCGCGCGACGCCATCGGAGACCGGGTCGAGGGACTCGATGCCGGTGCCGACGACTACCTGCTCAAGCCCTTCGACCTGAACGAGTTCGATGCGAGGCTGCGCTCGGTGCTGCGCCGGCCCGGCCTGCGCCGCGCGCCGGTGCTCGAGCTCGGGATCCTGGCCTTCGATACCGAGGCCCGCGAGGCCAGGATCCGCGGCGTCCCGCTCGACCTGTCGCGACGCGAGCTGTCGCTGCTGGAGGAGCTCATGCGCGGGGTCGGGCGCACCGTGGTGCGCGACACGCTGGAGGACCGGCTCTACGGCCTCAGCGACGTGGTCAGCGGCAACGCCCTGGAAGCGGCGGTCTCCCGCCTGCGCCGGCACCTCACGCGAGCGGGCGGTGCGGACATCGCCATCGAGACGATCCGCGGCATTGGCTACCGGCTGGTCGTGCGCACGCCGTCGGCATCCGAGGCCTGATCCATGCGTGGCGCAAGCCTCCCCGCGGCCTGATGTTCGGCAGCCTCCGCAGCCGCCTGGTCGGATCGATGTCGATCCTGCTGTTCGGCGGCCTCGCGCTGGTGTCCGGCCTGCATTTCCTCGAACGCGGCCGTGACCTCGCCGCCAATGTCGGGCGCCTGCTGCTCGGCGACGAATTGCCGGAGCCGTGGCAGGATCTTGCAATCCTGCTGCCCTTCAGCCTGGTGATGCTGGTGCTGCTCGGACTGGTGACGCGCTGGAGCCTGCGGCCGCTGCGCCTGGCGTCCGCCGAGGCAAAGGCCGCCGGCCCCGGCAACCCGGACGCACGCATCTCGACGAGCAGGCTGCCGAACGAATTGCGGCCGTTGGCGGATGCGTTCAACGACGCGCTCGACCGCCTCACCGCCGCCTACGAGACCGAGCGCCGCTTCACCGCCGATGCGGCGCACGAACTGCGAACCCCGCTGGCCGCCTTGAGCCTGCGCCTGCAGCGCAGCCGTCGTTCGAACATACCAGTCGAGTGGCCGGAGGTGGAGGCGGACATCGCCGCCATGCGGGAACTGGTCGAAAGCCTGCTCGATCTCGCCCGCAAGGAGGCAAGGGGGCGCAGCCACGTCCTCCTGAACTTCTCCCGGATCGTGCGGGAGGCCGCCGCCGGCGTGCATCCGCTGATCGAAGAAGCCGGCCGCGAGCTGCTGGTCGAGCTTCCCGGCAACGTTCCGGTTCGCGGCGACGCACACGACCTCCGCGACCTGATACGCAACCTGGTGCAGAACGCCCTGGTGCACGGAAGCGGCCGGATCGGGCTCCGGCTCGTGCAAGGCGCCGATGCCGAAATCGTTCTCGAAATCTCCGACGAGGGACCGGGCATCCCGGCGGCCGACCGCGAGGCAATGTTCGAACGGTTCCGCAAGGGCCCGGGTGCCGCGTCGGGAAGCGGGCTTGGTCTTGCGATCGCGCGTGCGGTGACGATCGCGCATGGCGGCCGGATCACGATCCCGGCGGGAGCGGGCTCGCTCGTGCGGGTGGCGTTGCCCGGGCCCTGACCCGGAGATCATTTCATGGAATTGTCTCCGAACAGAGCCGTTCGGGCGGGGCATAACGCCTCCGCCTGACCAGACGCTGACAAGCAGGGTGGTGCCGGGCGCGACCGCTGGAGCCACTCCTGCTGCCGCTGACGTGCATGGACGGAGCGGCGGCGATGATCAACACGTGGATTGGCAGCAGGCGCGTGGCCCTGCTCGGCGGGATCGTGTCGTGTGCAATATCGCCTGGCTTGCGCGCCCATGCACAGACGGTCCAGGGCGCCGGGGTGCCGGTTCCGCCAACCGCCGAACAGATCCAGGTCACCGGCGCTCGCATCAACCCGGTGCCGACCACGGCGTCCGAGTTCGCTCCGAGCCAGCCCAGCCTCGAAGAGACCGAGCCCACCAGCACCGTCACCGCGGAAACCCTGAAGAAGATCCTGGTGCCCACCGCGGACTATGACGACGTGGTGGCGCTGACGCCAAGTGCGATGAACATCAACCCGGTCGGCCCCGGGCTGCAGCAGGATTTCGGACAAAGCATACGCGGCCTGCAATACACCGAGTTCAGCGTCCTGTTCGATGGCATCCCGATCCCGGGATTTCCGTTCAACCTCGCGCCGCAGCCCGGCGCCTACTTCTTCTCGCGCGACTTCGGCAGCGTGACGGTCAACCGGGGGCCCGGGCCGGCATCGGCGATCGGCGCGGCGACGTTCGGCGGATCGGTCGATCTGCGGTCGCAGGGCCTCTCGGCCTCGCCCGAGCTGGAGGCCTACGGCACGTTCGGCAGCTTCGGCACGAAGCTGTTCGGCGCGGAGGGTTCGTCCGGGTCGCTGGCGGATCTCGGCGGCGCGAAAGTGCTGCTCGATCTCACGCGCGAGGAGAGCGGCGGCGCGCAGTCGGGCTCCGCGACCGAACGACGCAACCTGTTCCTGAAATACGAGCAGCCGATCGGGCCCAACACGACGGTGACCGCCGTCGTCAACCTCGACAACGACCTCACCAAGACCCCGTTCGGGGCAACGATGGCCAACATGATCCTGTTCGGGCGCAACTACAGCCTGAACTCGGATCCGACGTCGCAGTCCTTCAACGGTTACGACCGCGACAACTACACCACCGATTTCGAGTATATCGCAGTAAGATCCGATCTCGGCGCCGGCTGGAGCGTCGACAACCACGCCTACACGACGGCGTACTATCAGCGCCATTTCATCACCAACGATCCGGGCGGCACCGCGCCGAACCTGTCCGGCACGATCTATATCGACGGGATCGCCACCAACGTCGCCAACGACGTTCCGGGATCGGCATACCAGCTGGACTATCGCAACTGGGGCGACGTGTTCCGGCTGACCAAGACCACGGCGTACGGCGACCTCAATCTCGGCTTCTGGGCGGAGCGCGAAGGTTTCACCACCAACACGGTTCCGGTCGACTTCACCCGCGCGCTGCAGCAATACTCCCTCACCCCGGGACCGGCGCGGTTCACCGCGAAGTACTTCGCGTCGCTGACCACGGCGCAGCCCTACGCGGAATATGTCTGGAAGCCCTCCGGCAACGTGACGATCACCGGCGGCATCAAGTACAGTTCGGTGACGCGCTACCTGAACGGCCCGGTCACCTTGACCGGCGCGCCGGCCGACGACCATGCCACCTTCAACAAGCCGCTGCCCTCCTTCGATGCGAACTGGCGCGTGCAGAAGGACTGGTCGCTGTTCGCGCAGGCGGCGGAAGGCTTCCTGACGCCGCAGCTCAACCTGTTCTCGACCACGACACCGACGTCGGTACAACCCTCGACCACCTGGAGCTACCAGGTCGGCACGGTGTTCCAGCGCCGCTGGCTCAAGCTCGGCGTCGACGCCTACGACGTCGATTTTCACAACTACATCTCGAGCAACACCGTGGGCGGCATCACGACCTACTTCAACCAGGGCGGCGCCACCTTCAAGGGCGTCGAGGTCGAAGCGACGGTGACCCTCGGCCGCGGCTTCGCCGCCTACGCCAACGGCTCGCTGAACGACAGCAACTATGGCAACAACGGCAACAACCTGGCGCAGACGCCCCGGCGGACGGCGACGGTGGCGCTGCTTTACGACAAGGGCAACGTCGTGCGCGACAAGGACGAGCTGTTCGGCAACGTCGTGCTGAAGTCGGTCGGTCCGCAATACGGGCTCGACACGGCGTTCGCCGGCCAGTTCGACCAGTTCCCGATCAAGTCCTACAACGAGGTCGATCTCAACGCGGGCTACCTGCTGCCGCTGTTCGGCACCCGGATCCGCACCAACGTCAACGTGACCAACCTGTTCGACCACCAGTCCCTGACCGGCTACGACGGACAGACGCTCGAAGGCCAAGCGCTGTACTGGGTACAGGCCGGACGCGGCATCTTCTTCTCGGTGGCAGTCTACCTCTAGCCCCCTGCCATCCTCCGCGGGCGGAGGATCCGGGCGGCGGCCGCCGAGGCCAGCAGGTACGCTGCCGCCAGCGCCGGCATCGCGACCTCGCCACCAGGCCAGTCGAGACCCGCGCCTTCGCCGATCCAGAAGGTGCCGAACCCGCACAGCAGGGCACCGACGACCTGCTTGAGCGTGTTTTCGGGCACGCGCGTGATCGGCCGGTGCAGCACCAGTCCCAGCAGGACAACCGCGACGAAGGCGATCAGCGCGCCGGCGGCGGCCGGCAACCAGAGCCCGGCACCGCCGGAGCCGATTGCCACCACGATGAAGACGACCTCCAGCCCTTCCATCGCGGCCGTCTGGAACACGGTGGCGAACGCGACGCCATCCCAGCGCCCGGAGCGTGCAGGACCGATCGCTGCATGCCGGCGATGACGCTGGAAGGCGGCGGCTTCGTCTCGCAACGGGATGATGCCAGCGGCGCGCCGGGTCGCCTTGCGCAGCCAGCGCGCTCCGAACACGAGGAGCAGCGCGCCGAGTCCCAGACGCAGCGGCGCCAGCGGCAGCCGATGCAGCGCCGGCCAGAGCAGAGCGGACAGCAGCACCAGGACGCCGACCGCCACAGCAGCGCCGGCCAGCGCGGAGCGCCAGCCGCGAGTGGATCCGACCGCCAACAGGACGGTCAGCGCCTCGATGCACTCGACCAGCGACGCTGCACCCGATGCTGCGAGGGCTGACAGGGCATGTGGGCTCATCCGGCGTCGCGTCGCATGTGCACGGGCCTATCCGCAAACCCTGACGAGGTCCTGACGGTCAACGCTGCTATCGAGCGGGCTTCGTCGACGAGCGGCAGCGCCCTGGCCTTGCTTGATCATCCCCGGTTCCGTCCGCATCCCGGATCGCACAATCGCAACAGCTTCACCTCGGCCTGACCGATCTTCCCGCAACCCGTGCAGGCAAGATGGGATAACGCGTGCTCGATCGGGAACAGCTCACCGTATCGCTTGATCAGGCCGGCCACCGGCATCGCCGCCAGGTGGCCGCATGAGCATCTTGCCATCCAGACATGGCCGGAGGGTAGCTTTGCGAGGTTCCGGAGCCGGCGCGTGCGGTCCCCGTGCGTAACAATCGGCATATCTAGAACGTAACAGGAACAAGGGACCGGTGACGAGAGCAACGCCCGCATGATCGCGAGCATTTAACGGAACTCTGCGACGAACGGTCACTGGCGGACCCGAAAGGATTCGAACCTTCGGCCTTCGCCTTCGGAGGGCGACGCTCTATCCAGCTGAGCTACGGGTCCCGCGGGCTGTGCTTATCCCGAACCACGCGGCCTGCCAAGACCAGCGAAGAAAGGCCCTGAGAAGACCCAAAACGGATTCTCAAGGCTGAGCCTTGAGCGGGTCCAGGGCAGAGCCCTGGCCTTG
>CAXUCM010000062.1:0-12845 GCA_964249315.1 uncultured Acetobacteraceae bacterium
CCTTGAGCGGGTCCAGGGCAGAGCCCTGGCCCTTGACCGGTCACGTGCAAGGCTCACTGGTATTATTTCAGGATGATCTCGACACGCCGGTTCTGCGCCTCGCGCACGCCGTTCGCAGTCGGCACCAGCGGGTTGCTCTCGCCATAGCCGTGGATGTCGATCTCCGTCGGCTGCACGCCATCGCGCACGAGTTCCGCCTTGACGGTCTCGGCGCGGCGGTTCGACAGGCGCAGGTTGTACTTCGCCGTCCCGGAAAGATCGGTATAGCCGTTGACCTCGATCCGCGTGGTCTGCACGTGGGTGCTGGCCGAGGCGGCTTCCGCCACGATCTCTCGCGCCCGATCGGTGAGGTTGGCATGGTCCCAGTCGAAGAACACGAGGTAGGTGCGCGTCGGCTGCGGCGCCGGCGGCGCGACCGGCGCCGGCGCCTCCGGCGGCGGCGGTGCGCTGACGCCGAACGCGTAGGCGATCCCGACCGTCAGCACGTGGACGAAGATGTCGCGCTGCAAGCCGATCCCGCCGCGTACGATGGCGTTGTCGACCTTGTTGTAGAAAACGCTGTTCAGGTCTCCGGCGTTCCGGATGCCGACCAGCCGATAGTCGGCGGTCAGCGCCAGGCCCGGAACCGAAGGGACCGGCACGGCGACGCCGGCGATGCCTTCATAGGCGAAATTCGGTCCCGACGTGCCGCCGATATGATGGAGGTCGCCGTTGGAGAGGAATTCCGGCGATGTCTGATGGGTCCACAGCGATCCGGCGCCGACCCCAAGATAGGGGCTGAACGCGGTGATGTTCATGCCGAAGTTCGGCAGCTTGAACGCGTAGAGCGCCTCCAGGAACGCGCCGTAGGATTCCTGGTGGCCGGTCTGCTTGCCCGGCACCGGAACCGGTACGAGATTGTTGAGATCGTTGTACTCGTAGGCGCCGAGCACGTCGATCTGCAGGCCGTTGGAGAAGGCCCAGCCGGCAGCGCCGGCACCGATATAGCCGACATCGTAACGCTCGGTCGCCGGGCCCGGACCGAGCGGCCCGTCATTGGGCCGCACTCCCACGTCCTGAAGCAGGCTCGGGCCGCCGGCGATGCCGACATAGGGATGGCCGCTCGAGAAGCCGTCCATGAAGCCTGTCTCGGGAGCCGGTCGGACCGGGTTCTGCGCCCGTGCGGCGGTGGCGAGGCCGGTCGCCAGCGCGATGGCGCCGATCGGTCCGGCGAAGCCTCGAAGCGACGTCAAGCGGCTCGCAAGCAGTGACATCATGCTACGTCCTCTCATAGAGGCGGCATCGGCGGAGATGCCGCGCAGCGGGCGAAATTTGTCATGCAGTCGAATGGATACGATCGCTGCAGGAAACGTCAGCAACCTTCATGCCATGCTTGAACAAGATCAGTAAAGCCATACAAAGCCTGGCAAACGCACCTGAATCGTATGCATTTCGATCGTGCAAGCACGTCGAGCCATGGCAGGTTCCAGGGCTCTGCCCTGGACCCGCTCAAGGCTCAGCCTTGAGAATCCGGTTGTAAGGGGATTTCAAAGGCGGAGTTTTTGCTGAGCCCTATGCTACCGCCAGTCGAGCCGGCTGCGTTGCGGCTGCCGCCAGCCGAAGGCTGCACGCTCGGTCAGGGTGCCGAAGGCCAGACCGATCGTCGCCCACATGATGAGCTGCATCCCGAAGGAATCCAGCCTGAACTGCCAGAGCGTGACGGCAGGAAACATATCCGGCACCTCGTTGATGCGAGGCAGCGCCTCCTGGACGAGCGCCATCAGGACGACGTAGACGCCTGCCGCCATCAAGGCTGCGGACCATCCGCCGTGCCGTGGCGCGAGCCGCTTGCGGAGCATGGCAGCACCGACGGCCCCCGCGATCGAGAGGACCATCATGATGAAGTAGAGCACCGTCCGCTGGGTGATCGTATCCGGATGCCCGACGGAAGGCGGATTGGCCGGGTATTTGACGTCCGGCACGACGTAGACCGCGATGAAGCCGGCGAGCGCCAGCAGCGCCGAGAAGGCTCTCGGGCCGGGTGTCGCGCTGAGCCGCCCGTTCGCGAAGGCATAGATGAGAGCGAACAGACCGCCGAACGCGGTACAGTAGACCATGACTCCGGTGAGCAGGCCGAAGCTTGCCTGCATGCGGCGGCTGACGAGCTCGGGTTCCGGGATCACGTGGACGCCGCGGGCTTCCAGCGCCTTGTCCCTGGCATCGTCCATCTTGCTCTCGAACGCGATGGCGGTGTCGACCTGCGGCTCGCCGAAGACCTTGGCAAAACTGAACACCAGCAATCCCGCCAGGAAGCCGACGAGCATGCCCCGGATCAGGAGAGTGCGGATCATCTGGCTGTGCTCCCGTCAGTGGCAGGGAAAGCCCAGCAGATGGCGGCTGTCATGCACCCATTCGTGCACGTACATGCCCGGGATCAGGGACGTCGCACCCTCCTCGGCGCCGACGAAATAGATCGCCAGCAGCATGAGCAGGCCGAAGAGGATCCACGGAAGCAGCTCCCGCACGGGGATGGGCTGCGAGAGGGCACGGGTACTCAACGTGGTGTCGGTCATGTCTGGAGCTCCTCGGGATCTGGCGTCCCGCCGGGTTGCGTGAGCCATGGCGAGGTCTGACTCTCGACGCCCGGATGGGCAGGCCGTCGATTACAGTGGCGCGACCGTGCCGGGTTCCCACCGGCTTCCGCATCCATGGCATGCCCGGCGTAGGAGGTCCGCTCCGTCCGTGTCAATGACCGAACGGAAAGACCTCGAGGGCTGTGCCAGCCCTGCCGCGATCACGCGCGAGCGTAGGTCCCCACCATCATGCCGCGCGCAATGACGTGGCCGCGCAAGGCGGCGAGCAGGGCGGAACGGCCGGGCGGCTTCTCGAAGCTCGGCGGCTGGTCGAGCGCGAAGATCTGAAAGGCGTAGCGGTGCGGCCCGTGCCCGCGCGGCGGATCGGGCGGCAGCCAGGAGGTGTGCAGGAAGGAGTTGCGCCCCATCCCGAAGCGCTCCTCGCCGGAATGCTGCGCCGGCAGCGCGCCCTCGGCCAGGCCGCCATCGATCGGCGCCAGCTCGCCCAGGATCGCGTGCACCAGCGGCCGGAAGGTCGGGCTGTCGGCATCCTCGACCAGCAGCACCAGCGCCTGGGCTTCCGGCGGCACGCCGACCCATTCCAGCGGCGGCGACAGCTTGTCGCCGTCCTCGGTGTACCGCACCGGGATCTCGCCGTCCGGCTGGAACGCCGATGAGGTGAGCGCGATGATGTCCGGCACGGCGGAGAAGGCCGGATCCTGGCTGACCAGGGTCTCCATGCCCGGGCGCACCGCCTTGAGCGCTCGGCCGATCCCGGCAGGCATCTTCTCCAGCATCGTGCAACACTCCATGTCCGTCAGCAGCGACGCGACGAGATTGCCACGGTTGCGACGGGGCTTGCATCCTCGCGACAGCGTGCGCACACCGGTGCGACCGCACCGACCGGGGGAGTTCCAATCTCGCGATGAGCCGCTTCTGGAGCGCCCTGGTGCACGACCTGACCCCGTACGTCCCGGGCGAGCAGCCGAGCCGACGGCCCGGCGACGTCGAGCTGGTCAAGCTCAACACCAACGAGAGCCCGCTCGGACCGTCGCCGCTGGCGCTCGCGGCGATCCGGGCCGAGGCCGCCGACAGCCTGCGGCTCTATCCCGATCCGGAATCGACCGTGCTGCGTCGGGCGCTGGCGAGCTATCACGGCGTCGCCGAGGCACAGCTGTTCGTCGGCAACGGCTCCGACGAGGTGCTGGCGCACGTCTTCACCGCCCTGCTCCGGCACGACCGGCCGCTGCTGTTCCCGGACATCACCTACAGCTTCTATCCGGTCTATTGCGGCCTGTTCGGCATCGGCTACGAGACCGTGCCGCTCGACGAGGCGATGCGCGTGCGGGTCGCGGACTACCGGCGCGCGTGCGGCGCGATCATCCTGGCCAACCCGAACGCGCCCACCGGCGTCGCCCTCGCGCGGCGGGAGATCGCCTCCCTGCTGGACGACCATCCGGACGAGGTCGTGGTGGTCGACGAGGCCTACGTCGATTTCGGCGCCGAGAGCGCGATCCCGCTGGTGGCGCACTACCCGAACCTGCTGGTGGTGCATACCATGTCGAAATCGCGCGCGCTCGCCGGCCTGCGCGTCGGCTACGCGGTCGGCGATGCCGGCCTCATCGAGGCGCTCTGCCGGGTCAAGAACAGCTTCAACTCCTACCCGCTCGGCCGCCCGGCCCAGGCCGGCGCGACCGCCTCCCTCGCCGACGAGGACTGGTTCCAGCAGGGCCGGCAGGTGGTGATCGCGGGTCGCGAGCGGATGTGCGAGGGACTGGCCCGGCTCGGCTTCGCGGTGCTGCCCTCGAGCGCGAACTTCGTTCTTGCCCGCCATCCGCATCGCGACGGCGGCGCCCTCGCGGCCGCCCTGCGCGCGCGCGGCGTGCTGGTCCGTCACTTCGCCCGTCCGCGGATCTCGGACTATCTGCGCATCACCGTCGGGCGCGACCGCGACTGCGATGCGCTGCTGGACGCACTCGCCGCCATCCTGCGCGAGAACGATGCCTAGTGCTCCCACGGTCAAGGTTGGGGCTCCGCCAAGGCGAGCCCTTGGAAACCTCTAAATGGATTCTCAAGGCTGAGCCTTGAGCGGGTCCAGGGCAGAGCCCTGGCCTTGACGGGTCAAGTGCAAGGCTTGTTGGTATCGGATTTCAAGTGAGGGCAGGATCCCATGCGGAGCTATGACGGACAGTTTTCCGACAACCAGCCGATCCGGCGCAGCCCGGCGGAGAAGCAGAAGCAGCTCCGCGAGCTGCGCGACACGCTGAGCGCGATGAAGCCGCAGACCGCGCCGGCGCTGCGCGAGAGCGTGCGCAAGCGGATCGCCGAGCTCGAGGCCGAGCTCAAGGGGCGGTGACCGCCTCGCTGACCTCGCGCATCGACGCGATGCTCGCCGACGCGTTCTCCGCCTGCGGGCTGCCGGCGCAGACCGCGCGCGCCTCGCGCGCCAGCCGCCCCGAGGCCGACCTGCAATGCAACGGCGTGCTGGCGCTGGCCAAAAGCCTCGGCCGCAACCCCCGCGAAATGGCCGGCGCGGTGCAGGCGGTGCTGCAGGGGCGGCCGGAGTTCGCGGAGGTCGGCGTGGCCGGTCCCGGCTTCCTCAATCTGCGCCTGGCCGACGGCTTCCTCGCCGCCTGCGCCGGCGACCAGGCGGCCTCGCCCACGCTCGGCATCGCCCAGCCGGCGCCGGACGCGGATCCGCGGCCGGTGCTGCTCGATTTCGGCGGCCCCAACGTCGCCAAGCCGCTGCATGTCGGCCATCTGCGCGCGCTGGTGATCGGCGAGAGCCTGCGTCGCATCCTCGCCTCCCAGGGGATCCCGACGGTGTCGGACATCCATCTCGGCGATTGGGGCCTGCAGATGGGCATGCTGATCGCCGAGATCCGGCGGCGCTGGCCGGGTCTCGCCGCCGAGGCGGTGCCGCCGCTGTCGATGGCCGACCTGCAGCGCCTCTACCCGGAGGCCGCCGCCGCCTGCCGCGACGACGCCGCCCGCATGGCCGAGGCACGCGCCGCCACCGCCGCGCTGCAGGCCGGCGAGGCCGACGCGCGGGCGCTGTGGCGCATCCTGCGCGAGACCTCGCTCGCGGCGCAGCAGCGCGACATCGTCCGGCTCGAGGCGCATTTCGACCTGCTGCTCGGCGAGAGCGACGTGCAGGCCCTGATCCCGCCGATGGTGGCCGACCTGCGTGCGCGCGGGATCGCCGTCGAGAGCCAGGGCGCGCTGATCGTCGAGGTGGCGGCGCCGGACGATGCGAGGCCGATGCCGCCGCTGCTGCTGGAGAAGTCCGACGGGGCCGCCCTGTATGCGACCACCGACCTCGCCACCATCGTCGCCCGCCGGCGCGACCAGGACCCGGCGCGGATCCTCTACGTCGTCGACCAGCGCCAGGCGCTGCATTTCGAGCAGCTGTTCCGGGCGGCGCGCCGGGCCGGCCTCGCCGACGGCATCGAGCTGGTGCATGTCGGCTTCGGCACCGTCAACGGCGTCGACGGCAAGCCCTACAAGACCCGCGAGGGCGGCGTCGCCCAGCTCGCCGACCTGCTCGACGACGCCATCGCCAAGGCGCGCGAACGGCTGCCGGAGACCGCGCCGGGCCTGGACCGGGAGGCGCTCGCCGGGCTGGTCGGGCTCGCCGCGGTCAAGTTCGCCGACCTCGCCTCGTTCCGCATCTCGGGCTACATCTTCGACGCCGAGCGGCTGGTCTCCTTCGAGGGGCGCACCGGTCCGTACGTGCAGTATGCCTGCGTGCGCATCGCCTCGATCCTGTCGCGCGCCGAGACGCAGGGCGCGCGGCCCGGCCCGATCGTGGTCGCCGCCGCCGCCGAGCGCGCGCTGGTGCTCGAATGCGCCCGCCTGCCGGACGTGGTGGCCTCGGCCAGCCGCAACCTCGCCCCGAACGAGGTCGCCGACTACGTGTTCGCGCTCGCCCAGAGCTTCAGCCGCTTCTACACCGAGTGCCCGGTGCTGGCCGCCGACAGCGAGGCCGAGCGCGGCTCCCGCCTGGCGCTGTGCGAGCTGGCGCTGGCGGTGCAGACCCGGGGGCTCTGGCTGCTCGGTATCGCCGTGCCCGACCGCATGTAGGATGCCGCCTGCGCGCTATCGCGAAACTGTCACGGCGCTGGAAGGTTTGTTCCTCCGGAGACGCCGCAAACGAGGAGAACCGGTCTTTGGGTAAAGTTCGCGTCGCGGTGGTAGGCGTCGGCAATTGCGCCTCGTCCCTGGTGCAGGGCATCGAGTTCTACCGGGAGATCGCGTCGAACGCGCGCATCCCGGGTCTGATGCATGTCGATCTGGGCGGATACAAGGTCGGCGACATCGAGGTGGTGGCGGCCTTCGACGTGAACCGCGACAAGGTCGGCCGCGACCTCGCCGAGGCGATCCTGGCCGAGCCGAACAACACCCGGGTGTTCGCCGAGGTGCCCCGCTCCGGGGTGGTGGTGCAGCGCGGACCGACCATGGACGGGCTCGGCAAGTACCTGCGCGAGATGATCGAGGAGAGCGACGCCGAGACGGCCGACGTCGCCGCGGTGCTGCGCCGTTCGGGCGCCGAGGTGCTGGTCTCCTACCTGCCGGTCGGCTCCGAGGAGGCGACGCGCTGGTACGCCGAGCGGGCGCTCGAGGCCGGCTGCGGCTTCGTCAACTGCATCCCGGTGTTCATCGCCTCCGATCCGGCCTGGCGGGCGCGCTTCGAGGCGCGCGGCCTGCCGCTGGTCGGCGACGACATCAAGTCGCAGCTCGGGGCGACCATCCTGCACCGGATGATCGTCAACCTGTTCCGCGATCGCGGCGTCCGGGTCGACCGCACCTACCAGCTCAATTTCGGCGGCAACACCGACTTCGCCAACATGCTCGAACGCTCGCGGCTGGAGTCGAAGAAGATCTCGAAGACGCGCGCGGTGACCAGCCAGTTCGCCGAGGAGCTGGAGCCGGGCAACGTGCATGTCGGCCCGAGCGATCACGTGCCCTGGCTGACCGACCGCAAATGGGCGCATATCCGCGTCGAGGGCACCAGCTTCGGCGACGTGCCGCTGACCTGCGAGGTCAAGCTCGAGGTGTGGGACTCGCCGAACTCCGCCGGCGTGGTGATCGATGCGGTGCGCTGCGCCAAGCTCGCGCTGGATCGCGGCATCGGCGGCGCCCTGGTCGGACCGTCGAGCTACTTCATGAAGAGCCCGCCCGAGCAGTTCACCGACCACGAGGCGCAGGCGCGCACCGAGGCCTTCATCGGTGGCTGACCTTGGATCTCGGCCGGTCCGGTGACCCGGTTCAGCCTGGTCCGGCACGGCGCCTACGGCATGATCGATCATGGCCTCGGCGGCCGCGCCGCACACGATCTGGACGAGGCCGGCCGCGCCCAGGCCGAGCGGCTGGCCGGGCGGCTCGAACGGGACGGCGTCACCGTGCTGGTTTCCAGTCCGGTCGCGCGCGTCGTGCAGACCGCAATCCCGACGGCGTCGCGTCTAGGCCTCACGGTGCAGCACGAGCCGGCCTTTACCGAGATCGAGTTCGCCGGCTGGACCGGTCGCGGTTTCGACGAGCTGCAGGCGCAGCCCGCCTGGCAGGCCTGGAACCGGTTTCGCAGCACGGCACCGGTGCCGGACGGCGAGACCATGCTGGCGGTGCAGTCGCGCGCGGTGGGCGCCCTCGGCCGCCTCGCCGCCGCCCATCCCGGCGAGCGGGTCGCAGTGTTCACGCATGGCGACGTGATCAAGGCGGCGCTGGCGCATTTCCTCGGCTCGCCGCTCGACCTGATGCACCGCCTGACGATCGAGCCGGCCTCGATCAGCCGGATCGAGCTGCATCCGCACGGTGCCGGCATCCTCGACATCAACCAGCCCGCATGAGCGCGCGCCCGACTGCTCGTGCCACCGCCTGCCAGTCGCCCGGCGCCGCCTGGCGGAACAGGCGCATCGAGCCGTACCAGGGCGTATCCGTCCGCCCCTGCATCCAGCGCCAGTCGGCATCGTGGCGCAGCAGCAGCCAGGTCGGACGACCCAGCGTGCCGGCCAGGTGGGCGACCATGGTGTCCACGGTAATCACCAGCTCCAGCCCCGCGATCAGGCCGGCCGTCGCCGCGATCCCGGCCGGCGCCCCGGCCGGATTGACGAAGGCGACGCCCTCGCTCTCGCCCACCCCGGGCTGCAGGGAGAGCAGCCGGCGCCCGGCCAGGGCGGGTGCCAAGGCGGATGCCAGCCGATCGAGCGGGATCGAGCGCGCCGCGTCCCAGCCGCCGGCCTGCCAGCACACGCCGATGCCGGCCCCCTGCAACCGCACCGGCGGCACCGGCAGCGACAGCGGCGGCACCGCCTCCGGCGCCAGGCGCAGCGCGTGGGCAAGCTCCATGATCTCGATGTCGCACTCCGAGGGCGGAGTCGGCGCCGCGACCATGAACGGCACCACGCGATCGGGGCCCGGCACTGCGGCGAGCAGCCCGAGCAGCTCCGGCTGCACCTCGAGCGTCAGCGACGCCGCGATCCGGCGCAGCGCCGGCAGGTATCGCGCGAACTGCAGCGTGTCGCCGAGCCCGTGATAGCAGCGCACCAGCACGTGGCGGCCGCGCGGGTCGCGCCCGTCCCAGACCCAGCGTCGGTGATAGGGCAGCGACGGATCGTCGCGCGTCGCCGGGTCGCGCGCGGCCAGCACGCGGTCGCTGATGTGCCAGGCGGCGAGGTGATCGCCGCGCCGCATCGCATCGATCCATTGCGTCTGCGTGTCGCGCATCGGGCCGCTGCTCTCCTTCCGACGGCGGCAAACGCCGCCGCCGACGACACGTTGCGGCCAGCATGATGCAGGACGAGCCGCTGACCCAGGAGCAGATCCGCGCCGGCATCGAACAGCTCGGGCCCTGGTTCCACAACATGGAGCTGCAGGGCGTGCGCACCGCGCCGGGACATTTCCTCGGCGACTATCCGGCGGTGAAGTGGCGGCACTATGCCGACCTGCTGCCGGCCGACCTGCGCGGCCGCAGCGTGCTCGATATCGGCTGCAATGGCGGCTTCTTCTCGATGGAGATGAAGCGGCGCGGCGCCGAGCGCGTGCTGGGCATCGATGCCGACGAGGCCTACCTGGCGCAGGCGCGCTTCGCGGCACGGGCCGAGCGGCTCGACATCGAGTTCCGCCGCCTGTCGGTCTACGACGTCGCCTCGCTCGGCGAGCGCTTCGACATCGTCTTCTTCCTCGGCGTGTTCTACCATCTGCGCCATCCGCTGCTCGCCCTCGACCTGGTGCACGAGCACGTCGCGCGCGACCTGCTGGTGTTCCAGACGCTGCAGCGCGGCAGCACCGAGGTGCTGCCGCTCGCCGACGATTACGACTTCACGGAAACGGCGATCTTCGCCGCCGCCGGCGCCCCGCGGATGCATTTCATCGAGAAACGCTACGCCGGCGATCCGACCAACTGGTGGGCGCCGAACCGCGCCTGCACCGAGGCGATGCTGCGCAGCGCCGGCTTCGAGATCCTGTCCCGACCCGAGGACGAAACCTACCTGTGCCGGCGCGGACCGCGCGCCGATCCGGCCTACGGGCCGGTCTATCCCGAACGCGGCGAGAGGGAAGCGCGATGATCGAAGCGGCGATGATCTGGAACGAACCCAACAACAAGTCGCACTGGGATCTCGACGCGGACCCGGAATGGCGCACCTTCGCGCAGATGACCTCGCTCGCCGGCCAGGCGATCGCCGCCGAGGCGCCGCGTCTGCCGCGCGTGCTGGGCGGCATGTCGCCGATCGATCCCGGCTTCCTCGACAAGCTGGCCGGTCACGGCGCGCTCGCCGATCTCGACGCGGTCGCGGTGCACGGCTTCCCGCTGGACTGGAACCACTGGCCGATCGACGAGTGGCCGGAGAAGCTGAAGCTGATCGCCGGCGTCACCGACCTGCCGGTCTGGGTCTCCGAGGTCGGCGTCTCCAGCTTCGGCGCCGAGGAGGTGCAGGAATGGGGATTGCGACGCAGCTTCGAGCTGCTCACCGGCCGTACCCCGCGCATCCACTGGTACAGCCTGTACGATCTGCCCGCGGCCTGGCCGGCGACGACGCGGCACAAGGAGGCGGAGGGCTCGTCGTACTACCGGCACTTCCACATGGGCCTGCTCGACGAGCATGGCCGGCCCAAGCGCGCGGCGCGGATCTTCCACGAGTTCGCGCCCGAGATGGGACTGTGCCAGTGGTTCCATTTCGAGGATCACCGGCTGACGGACGCGGTGCGCTGGATGCGCGATCTCGGCGTCACCACGCTGCGCACCGGCCTGAGCTGGGCAGACTCGTTCCGGCCGGGTGCGGACGCCTGGTTCGACCGGCAGATGCGCGCGCTGGAGGGCTTCCAGGTCACCCTGACCTTCTGCTTCACGCCCGAGCATCGGGGCGTCTGGCCGCACCACAGTGCCCCGCCGAGCGAGCCGGCCGAGTTCGCCGAGTTCTGCGCCGGGATGGTCCGACGCTACGCCCCCGGCGCGCGCGCGCCTTCCCCCGTGATGCTGGGCAGCTTCGAGCAGGCGGAGATCGCCAGGGCGGACTGACGGGTCTCCGGGCGAGGGCGAGGAAGGCCAAGGGGTTTCACCCCATCGATCCGCTTCGCGGCTCGATCCAATCCAAGGCGGAGCCTCTGAAATCCTCTTCTCAGAAGGTCGGCGGCATGTTGCTCTTCCCGCGCGAGCTTGCCACGATCGTGCGCCCTGGGGAGGTCTCCGCCCATCAGTCCCGATGGTCCTACGAACGAGGCAGGCTCCGCGGCTGAACCGGAACTCGCGCGCCGGATTCGCCAGCAGGAGATCGTGGCGGATTACGCGCTGCTGGCGCTCGATGCCGGCGCCTATGCGCGGCTGGCCGACGAGGCCTGCCGCGGCGCGGCGAAGGGACTGGGCGCGCCGCAGGCCAAGCTCCTGCAATACCGGCCGGAAAGCGATGAATTTCGCGTCCTCAGCGCTGTCGGCAGCGACGGCAGCCGGCCGGACCGGCGTCTCGGCGCCGGGCCGCGCAGCCCGGCGGGGCACGCCTTTCGCACCGGCAAGCCGGTGTTGTGCGGCGCCGAGGACGTCTTCGTGGGCGACGCCGAACGCGGCGGCAGGCCGTTCCGGCTGCCGCGGCAACTGCTCGAGCGCGGCGTGCGCAGCGCCATCGTGGTGCCGATCGGCTCCGGCATCGGCAAGGTCTGGGGCGTCCTGGAAGTCGACAGCCCGCGCGACGCCGCCTTCGGCAGCCAGGACGTCGCGTTCCTGCGCGCGCTGTCCAACATCCTCGCCGCCGGCCGCGATGCCCATTCCCGCCGGGCCGAACTCGGCCGCAGCGAGGGCTTCGCCGCCGCCGTGCTGGATGCCTGCCCGGACTGCGTCGAAGTGCTCGACGAGGCCGGCCGGATCACCCGGATCAACGGCCATGGTCTGCTCCTGCTTGAGCTCGACCGGACCGAAGCCCGCCTCGGACTGGCCTGGGTCGAGCAATGGCCCCAGGAGGCGCGTGCGGCGGCCGAGCGGGCCCTGGCCGTGGCGCGCGTGGGCGGCACCGGCCGGTTCGCCGCCTGCCGGCCGCGCCGCAACGGTTCGATGCAGTGGTGGGACGTGCTGATCGCGCCGATGCCGACCGGCGCCTTCGTCGTGGTCGCACGCGACGCCACCCGGCAGGTGCTCGCCGACGCCGCCAAGGACGGCGCCCTGCGCGAGAAGGACCTGCTGATGGTCGAAGTCCATCACCGGGTGAAGAACAGCCTGCAGATGGTGCAGAACCTGCTGTCGCTGCAGGCGCGCGCGTCCGGCGACGTCGAGACCGGCCGCACGCTGGAGGAAAGTGCCGCGCGGGTGCGGACCATCTCCGCCATCCACAACCGGCTCTACCGCGCCGGCGCCACGCTCGACGTCGAGATCGGGCCGTACCTGGAAGGGCTGATCGAGGACCTGCAGGCGGCCCTGGTCGGCTCCGTCGCCGACCGGCGGATCTCGCTCACCGCCGATGCGGCCTGCTGGCCGGCCTCGGAGGTGCCGACGCTGGGCCTGGTGCTGACCGAGCTGGTCACCAACTCGCTGAAATACGGCGCCGGCACCGTCGGCGTCAGCTTCCGGCAGCCGGCGGGACAGCCGGCGACGCTGATCGTCGAGGACGAGGGCCCGGGCCCGGAGCCGGGTTTCGATGCGAGCACCTCGCCCGGCCTCGGCATGCGTCTGGTTGCCGGCCTGCTCCGCGGCGGCGGCGCCGGCCTGGAGATCGACCGCTCCACGCCTCACGCCCGCTTCATCGCGCGGCTGCCGCACCACACGTAAGGCCAGGGCTCTGCCCTGGACCCGCTCAAGGCGAAGCCTTGAGA
>CAXUCM010000063.1:0-4559 GCA_964249315.1 uncultured Acetobacteraceae bacterium
TTTCAAAGGCTTCGCCTTTGATGGGGTTCAAGGGGCAAAGCCCCTTGGCCTGCTTGCCTTCGCGCGCCTGGGGCCGAGCCCTGGCCTTCAAAGCGTCTGCAGCTCGCGATAGAGCTGCAGATGCCGGGCGACGGCCTCGGCGTGCCCGATTGGGACCGCGATCGTCTCGCGCAGCCGTTCGAGCAATCCCGGTTCGCCCAGCCGGATGATCGCCTGGCAAAGGCTGTCCGCATCCCCGACCCGGAAATGGAGGCCGTCCAGCTCCGGTCTCACCGTCTCCGCCATGCCGCCGATGTCCGAGCAGATCACCGGCGTGCGGCAGCGCAGCGCCTCCTGGATGACGACTGGCGCGTTCTCCCACCAGATCGACGGCACGACGACGGCATCGACGGATCGCATCAGGCGTCCGACCTCGGCGTTGCGGTAGGGGCCGTGATAGGCCACGTTCGGACCGGCTGCAGCCAGGACGGTCCGCATCGTTGCCTGGAATTCGGCGGGCTGGTTCGAGTAGTCGCCGAAGATGTCGATCACGATCGTCCTCGCCCCGAGTGCCTCGAGCCGTCTTGCCGCATCGATGAGCACGGAGATCCCCTTCAGCGGCGAGATCTGTCCGAAGAAGCCGACACGCAAACCGGGCGTCCGCACTCGTGTCGGCGCCGGATCGGCGCAGTCCGCGGGCACGTTGCCGAGCACCCTGATCTTCTCCGCATCGAGCCCCCAGGCGGCGTAGCGTTCCGCGAGGAACCGGCTCGGCGAGACGAAGCAATCGACCTCGTCGAACAGGCTCAGCAGGTAGCGCTTGCGCAGCAGGAAGTCGCCAGGCGTGCGTGCGGGAAAGCAGTCGGCGCAGCGCGACGGGTTCTCCTCGTCGCAGAGCCGGAAATCTCCCGCGGTGACCATCTGGCCGTAATTGTTGCAGATGGCGAGGTACTCATGCAGGCTGAGCACGAGCTTCGCCTGCGGGCGGATCCGCCGGATGATCGCGAAGATCTCGCTGCCGAGCGTCGTATAATGGTGCGCGTGGACGATCGTCGGCTGCAGGCGCTGCAGCAACTCGGCCAGATGGAAGGCGAAGCGCGGGTCGCGATTGGCGAAGGTGAAATGGTCGAAGGTGCCGGGTGCGTAGAGATATTCATCGGCGCCGAAGGGTTGCGCGAGAGCCGTGCCCAGGCGCGCGTGCGCGGGTCGGTGCGAGCAGCCGAGGAAACATGCGGATACGCCGGCGCCGCGCAGCCCCTCGAACAAAGCGAAGGCCGAGATCTCGGCGCCGCCATGGGTGACGGCGGGATGCGAATGGGACATCACCAGGACGCGCTGCGTCGGCTCATGCGCGCTCGACGTCATCGCCATGCCCGGTTGAACCTCCAGGCGTTCAACAGCGTGAGATTGCAGCGCCAGCGTCGTGCCTGGTCGCCCTGGGACTGCCGCTCGAGATGGTAGAGGACCGCTCGGCGGTCGATGACGCAGTGCAGACCAAGCGCGCGGACGCGCAGGCAAAGATCGAAATCCTCGAAATCGCCGATGATGTAGGCGGGATCGAAGCCGCCGAGATCCCTGGCGAGCGACGTGCGCAGCAGCAGGCACGCGCCGGTGACCGCGTCGACGACCTCGACCGAGGCGGCGTCAGGCGGCCTGCGACCCTTGCCCGGATGGGCGATGAAGTGCCAGCCGGCATGCTCGGGCGAGACCTCGCGCACGCAGCCGTCATGCTGGATGGTGCCGTCCTCGAACAGCAGGCGCGCTCCGACCACGCCGACATGGCTGTCGGCGCGCGAGGTCTCGATCAGATGGTCGAGCCATCCCGGCGCCTGCGGAAACACGTCGGAATTGAGGAAGCAGGTGAATTCGCCGCGCGCGTGACGCAGCCCGATATTGTTGGCCGGGGCGTAGCCGACCGTGTGGCTCAGGCTGACGAGCGTGAACGGCGTGTCGAAGCGCGCGAAGCAGGAGGCGGCGAGCGTCGCCGCGGCCCGCTCCAGCGACGGATCGTCGAGGACGAAGATGATCTCGTGCTGCCCGGAAAGCCCGCGCGCGATCAGGGCGCACTGGTATTCGAGGAAGTCGATCCGCCCGTGCAGCGGGATGATCAGCGAGCAGACGGGATCGGGCGGTGCGGCGCCGAAGCGCCGCACCCGCTCCTTCGGCAGGTCGGCGAGCCGGTAGGCGTTCATCGCCTGCAGCGCCGGGCCGACCGTCTCGTCGAACAGCGAATCGAGCCTGTCGCCGTCCGCCTCGAAGCTGCCGAGGATCTCCTGGATCGAGGCGATGCCGACCCCGGTCGGAGCGGGCAGCGGCTTGTAGCCGACCTCGCCGGATCCGGTGCGCAGCTCGAGGTAGGAGTCGGCACCGTGCTGCCAGGCCCCGTCGGGCAGGAAGGCGAGGAAGCCGGTCGCCCGATCGAACAGGATGCCCCGCTGCCGGAACGCCTCGACCACGTCGCAGCGCGGCTGCTGCGCGCACGCCTCGAGGTCGACGAGCCGGGAGGATCGTCCGGATCTGAGCCGAACCCTCTCGATCTGCCGGAACGGATCCGCCCACCATCCGCGCAGCATCAGCCCGGCCGGCGGGCACAGATAGACGGCGTCGAGCTCGAGGTAGACGGGCAGCGCCAGTCCGGCGAAGGTGTCGACGCCGGAAAACGCCGCTCGCGAGAGGATGCGGACGAGTTCGGCCTTGACCGTGCCGGATGGAGCTCCGGACAGTGCATGCCTGCCTTGAGCCGCGATCTCGGCGTCGGAGACGCGCGCGACGGTGTGCGAGGCCGACAGCCGGAAGCTGCCCTCGCGCGACCGCAGGGTGACGGCGGCGATGGCGTCGGCGATGTCGGCGCCGGTGGCGAGCACGACGACCAGGCCGTGGCCGATCTCGTGGACGTCGTCGCGTCGATACAGGCAGAAGCGTGCGTCGCCCCCGACGGCTGCGCCTTCAAGGGTGGCGCCGCCGACATCGAGCTCGACGGCGCAGACGCCGATCGGATCGATCCAGCGGCTCGAGATCCAGCCTGCCAGGACCAGGCTGCCGGCGTCCTCGATGTAGCCGTACTGATCAAGGTGGCCGTCGGATGGACGATCTTGGGACGAGCCGGGATCGTCACCGGCGGGCGCCGTCGTCGAGGGAGCGATCACGGGGATGAAGCGGCAGGTCGCGGACGCGCCGCGATCTCGACATGGAACGCCTCCAGCGGCGCGTTCGTCGCCGAGACGCAGAGCTCGCCGGAGGCGAGCGGCCCCACGGTCTCGCCGGTCGTGAACCGCGCCGAGACCGCGCAGGAGAAGCGTTCCGGCCAGTCGTCGTTCAGGGTGATCCGGAAGCCGCGCAGCGGTCGTTCGGCGCCGCGCGTGCCGTGGAAGCCGCTCGCATCCGCGGTCTCCGACAGGCTGCCGTCGTCGAGCAGGACCGCGCACTGCAGCGCTTCGTCCGGCAGGACGCAGGCGACGACGGCGATCGCCTCGACCGCCAGGCCGCTGCCGACCTCCCCGATCCAGACGCCGGGCCGGCCCCAGACATCGCCGACATTCTGGATGTGCGCGCCGAGTTCGATGAGCGGCATGGGCGCCGGAGCCTGCGCCGCCCCGCCGTCGGCGCGGCGGCGCCCGGCGGAGAGGCAATCCTGGTACAGGTCGAGCAATGCCAGCATGTAGCCGCAGGTTCCGGCACGTCCGAGATAGCGCCGCGCGAAGGCGCGACCCTCCTCGGCCACGTGCCCGAACGCGCCCGGGGAGCGCCGCTCCGTCTCGACGATCGGCACCAGCTCGGCATCATTTAAGACCGGAACGAAATGACGCCACGGCACGAGCGCGCCGAAATAGTAAAGCAGGTTCGGCGAGTCGTACTTGGCGAGCACGGCCTGGCTGTGCAGGCCGATGGCGACGCGCGAGCAGGTTGCGCCGTTTCCGTCCATGGAGATGATGAAGCGGTAGCGGAACTGCTGCTCCCAGGAGAGGGGTTCGGCGGGGACCTGCAACGCCGCGACCATCTCGGCGACGGCGGCCGATTCACATTGGATGATGCGGGGAAGCCGGAAATCGACGTGGCCGCTGCCCTTGAAGTGGACGCCGGAGCGCAGGCGGGGGATCGACAGATCCCGCACGTCCTGCGCGGTGATGGTGCGCCCGGCGGTCGTCGATCCGGCGAAGACCGCTGAAGCCCGCTTGTCGCCGTACGGGATCGCATCACGATACGATAACGGAAGATAGAAATCGGTGTGCAGGAAGTCGACGTCCGGCAGCAGCACCGCGCTGGCATGGCGCGGTTTCTGGAAGGCGAAGACCGGCGCTTCGGCGTCGGTGACGGGAGCATCGTTGACGTCGATGCCGATCAGCAGGTCGAGCGTGCGCCGGCTGCCGGCCAGGATGTTGGCGAGGTAGTCGCGATAGAGCTGGGCGCGGATGGCTTCCCGGATCGCGCACCCGCGCCATCTCGACGGCGACGCGACGGCGCAGCCGCTCGGCCTGCACCAGGTCGCCCGCGGACAGGAAGCGCGCTTGGCGGAAGGTGTTCGGCCAGGCGTCCTGGGTCTGCTCGCGCTCACCCGGCCCGAGGGGCTCTTCCTCACGCCG
>CAXUCM010000063.1:4569-12553 GCA_964249315.1 uncultured Acetobacteraceae bacterium
CGATAGATCAGCCGTCCTTCGGGCTCGGGCTCGCTGCTGTCGTTGAACGTCTCGCGCACGGCGTACCCGGGCTTGCCGAGGACATGCACCTCGCCGTCGCCGATCCGGTAGAGGAAGATCGAACGGACCGAGCGGTTGAGCGCCTGCAGCGCCTCGTGCACGGCGGCGCGGCCGAGCGCCCGCCCGAGCCAGGGCACCATCTGCTCGAGGCAGAGCCCCTCGACGGTCGGATCGGCGCCGGCACGCGCCATCTCACGACCCCTCGCCCGAACGCCGTACCGGCCGCGGCATGAACGCCGCGCGCAGTCCCTCCGCCACCATCTCCGGCAGCAGCTTGCGCCGCACCGAGGCTGCGGCCCGTTCGCCGACCTGCCTCGCGTCGGCGCGGTCCTCGACCACGTGGCGCATCCTCTCGCAGGCCGCGGCGACGTCCGGCTCGCCCCAGACCGAGCCGCGCTGGAACGGGCCGTCGGCAAGCCTCACCGGCACCTCGCGGCACGGGACCAGGTAGCTGTTGCCCGGATCCATGTATTCGAGGTTGCCGGAGTAGCCGGACGCGATCACCGGGACGCCGAGATACATCGCCTCCGCCATGGTGTAGCCGAAGCCTTCGGAGCGGTGCAGCGAGACGTAGCAGTCGGCGGATGCGATCAGCAGCAGCAGGTCCTCGCGCGAAAGCTGCCTGCCGTCGAACTCGATCTTGAGGCCGGATCGCGCCGCCTGGCGCCGCAGCGCACTGACCCGGGCGGCATGCTCCGGCCGATCGAGATTGTTGACCTTCATCACCAGCTCTACCGCCTCGGCATGTCGCGTCGCCGCGAAGGCGGCGGCAAAGGCTTCGAGCACGGCCTCGGGGTTCTTGCGCTCGATCGAGCTGTTCGCGTCGAAGACGAACAGGAAGCGGAAGCGGGGACGCGCGAAGCGGCCCGACGCCGCCGCCGACGCCGCCGCCTGGGGGAAATCGTCGACGATCAGCACGTTCGGCACGACGCGCACCCGCTCCGGCCCCAGCATCTCCCGGAACGGCTCGGCGGCGAACTCCGAGATGGTCCAGATCTCGTCGTAGCGGCGATAGATCGAGCGCCAGTGCATGTTCCAGTCGCGCTGCTCCCAGGCGAGATGGATGATGTTGCGCCGCCGCTCGGTGATCTCGCGAGGCAGCAGGCCGATCAGGTCCTCGTGCGCATGCGGGTAGGAGATGAAGATGTTGCAGTCGGCGTAGTGGTCGTAACGGACGAAGAGGTCTTCAAGGCGCGCCGAGCGCGCCAGATGGCCGGTGAACTGGTGCACCTGCCGGACCTGCGTCACCAGCTCGGTGGCGCGGCACAGGCCGCGCGACGACTCGCCGACGCCGGTCTGGGCGAGGAAGTAGCCGAACATGTTGACGCCGCCGTGCCACCCGGCGTGGCCGGAGGAGAGGGAGGCCGCGTCCTGGTCACGGGCGCGCAGGGCGCGGATCGCGCGCTTTTCCGCCAGACGGGTGAGATGGCCGGCGCCGACTTCGAGCTGTCTCGCGTGCAGCACCGAGATCACGTCCTGACCGGTGCTGGTCATGCGATGATGCAGCTGCCGGATCTCATGCTCGAGGGCGATGTCGGCCGGCGTGAAGCACGCCTCGTGCAGGCGGCAGCCGGCGAGCAGCCAGTCCTGATCGACGGGCCGCGGCAGCAGCGCACGCTGTCCTTCCTGGGTGCGCGAGCTGGTCGTCCGGCGGCGCAGCGGCGGCAGCTCCAGGTAGAGCGGCACCAGCCTGGCGCGTTCGAAGCGATGCAGGAAGCAGAACACCTCGACATCGGCGAGATCGTACTCGAGCCCCTCGCCCGCGCCCCGGATCAAATCGCGGAAGAGCCGCTCCGGCCGCTCGGAGAGCAGCTCGTCGACGGCGATGGCGCCGAGATCCTGACGCCTGGACAGGATCGAGAACATCCGTGCCAGCACCTGGGAGGCGGACTTCTCGGCGAACTGCGCGGCCATCGCATCCGACAGGCCGTGCTCGGAGGTCCCGTGCAGATGCAGCCAGACCAGGAACTGCTCGTGATCCTGGCCGAACGGATCCGGGTAGCTCTCCTGCAGGTCGAGGCGGCGCTCGTAGACCGTCAGGATCGCCGAGAAATCGGAGAAGAAGAACCACTCGGTCTCGCCGGAGAGCAGGACGTGGGCGAGATCCGGACGCCCCATGATCCTGAACTCGGCGGCGGCACGCCGGCGGTCGACGCCGAGCAGCCGGCAGGGTCGGCCGGATCGCGGCAGCTTCAGCTCGATCTCGGAGACGAAGCCGACCAGGGAGTCGGAATCGAGCGTCCGCCGGAAGCCCGCGATCAGGGGTTCGATCTCGTACTCGGTGCTGGCATGCTGGTAGAACCAGCGGCAGAAACCGGTGGGCCGCAGATCGACATGGGCGCCGGGATAGCCCTCCTGCAGGTCGGGCCGGGACTCGTAGATCACCGCGGCCAGCAGCGGCAGGCGCGATCCGGTCGCGGGCAGCGGGGTCATCAGGAAGGCGCACAGCGCATCCGCCCCGTAGCGGGTGGATCCGTCGAAGCGCGGCATGTAGGCGTCGTAGCGCTTGAGCACGTCGCGCAGGAAGTGCGACAGGCGCACGCCGTTGGCCATGACGTCGAACCGGTAGGTCTCCTGCGTCCGCCGCGCCGCCGGACTAGCCAGGATCTGTCGGCTGTACCACTCGAGCATGAGCGCCACGCTCGGCAGGGTGTAGACCGAGTAGCGCTGATCGTGACGCGACAGCCTCAGCACGTCGTTCGGATCGAAGCCGCTGAAATGGAAGAAGGTCAGCGGCTGCCCTTCCACCGTGAAGGCAAGTTCCGCATCGCAGGGCGCGGTCTGCCGCAGGCTGCGCTCATGCAGGTTCCAGTAGGCCACGTTGTAGCTGGGGTCGCGGAGCACGCAGACATGGTCGCACTTGATCAGCGCCCAGTTCAGGAATTGCTGATCGGTCTGTCGTCCCTCGTCCGCCGACCAGGCGTGATGCAGGTTGGCGTCGTGCCAGAACTGCAGGAACTGCGACGCGCCGGGGCTGCCGAGCCGGATGCCGAAGCAGCCCGCGTTGATCAGGCCGGAATTGAAGATGTCGGCATTGTTCGGACGCCGCCACTGCTCGTTGGGACGCGGGAACAGTTCCAGCATGTGCGGGATCAGCACGAGATCCGCCTCGTCGAGTGCCGCGAGCAGCGCCGTGGACGGCGCGAAGACCGCGACGTCGCAATCGAGGTAGACGGCACGGTCGGCGAAGCTCGCGAGCGTACGCAGGAACAGCGGCTTGATCGTGTTGGAGAGTTCGGTGGCGTCGAGCTTGGTCGTCAGCCATCCCCGATCCGGGAGGTCGAAATCGTCCAGCAGCAGCGTCGTCACCCGGTCGAGGACGTCGCGATCCGCCTCGCTGCCGTCGACCAGCAGCAGCATCGCCCTGAAGGCAGGATGATGGGCGAGAAACGTACGAGCGGCGACCTCGGCGAACGCCAGGTGGCTCCGGGTCGCGATCAGGGCGAGTATCGGTGCGTCGCTCGCGCGGACACCGGCGGCGGCGAGCGGCGAGCGGGATTCCGCGACCGGTTCGGGCAGGTAGGGGAACCGCTCGAAGGACGGCAGGCCGAAGTGACGGAGCAGCTCGCGTCGGATCGCACCAGTGTTGCTGTCTGCCATGCTTCGACACCAAGTCTGCGTGCCTCTACGTAGTCGCGATCGCGTCTGCACTCTAGCATCAAAATAGAGACGTCGTCTTTTTCGACCAGCCCATTGCGATCGAGCGGTGTCGTTACTTGAACGTATAAAACATCCCGGGTCGGCGCCCCTCGACACGGTGCCGCGTCGATGCCACACGATGTCCCGACGGGCCCCAGGGAGCGAAGCATGACCGGGAGCATGTCGACGAGCGGCTGGAAGCATGACGGCGTCAAGGTCATCGCCGCCGACCGGCTGGATCCGAACACGGCGCAGACGCCTGGCATGTCGCGTGCCGCCGCGATCGATCTGGCGCGCACCGGCGCCCGCAGGCTCTGGGCCGGGACCGTCAGCATCGACCCCGACGCGAAGACCGGAGCGCACCATCACGGCGCCCTGGAGAGCGTGATCTACGTGCTGCGCGGCCGTGCCCGCATGCGCTGGGGCGAGCGGCTCGAATACGTGGCCGAGGCCGGTCCCGGCGACTTCATCTTCGTGCCGCCCTACGTGCCGCATCAGGAGATCAACGCCTCGACCGACGAGACGCTCGAATGCGTGCTGGTGCGCAGCGACAGCGAAGCCGTGGTCGTCAACCTGGAGATCGAGCCGACGCAGGATCCGGTCACCGTCGCCTGGGTCGACCCGATCCATCTGCCGCCTTCGCGCTGAACGCACCCGCGCGGACGGATTTCACTTGCGATCCGTCGCGTGCTCACGGACAAGAGAGCAGCCGAACGCGCCCCTGACGGCACGACGGCGACGAGTCGCGGGAGACGTCGAGGATGAGTTTCGGTCGTGCCGTCAAGCGCCGCGTCAAGGCGTCCTTGCCGCCGGCGTTCTTCCTGTCGCTGGTGGCGTATTTCGTCTGGAACACCAACCAGGGCGAGCATGGCCGCAAGAACTATGCGGAGCAGCTGCACCTGCTGGCGCAGGCCGAAGCCGGACGTGCGGCGGCGTTGTCGGAACAGTCGGCATGGAGCCAGCGGATCTCGGGTCTCCGCGGTCGCGGCCTGGACGCGGATACCATCGACGAGCGCAGCCGGGCGATGCTGAACCTGGCCGACCCGAACGACATCGTCGTGCCGTACGGCCAGAACAACAAGCTGTACTAGAGTCCTGCCGCCTGTCCTGCCGCCGAAAACCGCTCGCGAATTTCGCAGAGCGGGCCGCTACCTTGTTGGTGGCTACTTGATCTTGGCTTCCTTGAAGGCGACGTGCTTGCGTGCGACCGGATCGTACTTGCGCATCTCCATCTTGCCGGTCTGCGCCCGCGCATTCTTCTTGGTCACGTAGAAATAGCCGGTGTCCGCGGTGGATACGAGCTTGATCTGGATGGTGTTGGTCTTGGCCATGACGATCCTCGCGATTGCCGCCGTGCTGCAACCGGCACGCCGCGACAGCGGTTCAAGCGCCGGGAAATGGCGCACACAAGAGGGATCCGTCAAGCCATTCCTGCGCATGGCTCGCGACCGCGCGCGGCTGCGGAGATGCTGAGCGTCGAGGAGGCGCGCTCGCGCATCCTGGCCGGCCTGCGCCCGACCTCGGCGGAAAGCGTCGCACTGGATGCCGCCCACGGGCGCGTCATCGCGCGGCCGATCCTGGCCCGTCGGTCGAACCCGCCCGCCGACGTCTCGGCGATGGACGGCTACGCGGTGCGCGCGGCCGACACCGCCCTCGGGACCAGGTTGCGCGTGATCGGCGTCGCACCGGCCGGGCGACCGTTCGAGGCTACCGTCGAGGCCGGCACCTGCGTGCGCATCTTCACCGGCAGCGTGATGCCGCCGGGCAGCGACGCCGTGCTGATCCAGGAGCACGCCGGCCGCGACGGCGACGTGCTCGCCGTGCTCGAGTCGGTGTCGCCGGGACGATATATCCGGGGTGCCGGCCAGGATTTCGCTCACGGCGACACGGTGCTGGCCGCCGGACGCCGGCTCGGCGCGCGCGACATCGGTCTTGCCGCCGCTGCCGACCATGCCTGGATCACCTGCCACCGCCGCCCGGTGGTGGCCCTGCTCGCGACCGGCGACGAACTCGTCCTGCCCGGGGAACCGGTGCCGCCCGGCGGCATCGCCGACGCCAACACGCCGATGCTGGCGGCCGCGATCCGTGCCGCCGGCGGCGTGCCGCTGCTGCTGCCGGCGGCACCGGACCGCATCGACGCGATCGCCGAAAGCCTGGACGGGCTGCGCTGCGACCTGCTGGTCAGCATCGGCGGCGCCAGCGTCGGCGAGTACGACCTGGTCCAGGCCGGCCTCGCCGAGCGCGGACTCGCGGTCGATTTCTGGAAGATCGCGATGCGTCCGGGCAAGCCGCTGATGCATGGCCGACTGCAGCGGGACGGCGCCGGCATCCCGGTACTCGGCCTGCCCGGCAACCCGGTCTCGGCGATGGTCTGCGCGCTGCTGTTCCTGCTGCCGGCGATCGCCCGGTTGTCCGGCGAGGGCGGCGACCCGCTCGAGGTCGAGCCGGCCGTGCTCGCGGGGGCGGGGCCGGCCAACGATGCGCGGGCCGACCATCTGCGCGCCTCGCTGGGCCGCGAGGGCGGCGTCACCCGGGTGACGCCGTTCGAGCGGCAGGATTCCGCCATGCTGCGACGGCTCGCCGAGGCCGACGCGCTGATCCTGCGGCCGCCGCATGCGCCCGCGCTGGCGGCCGGTGCGACGGTCGAGATCATCCGGCTCGACCGTTTCGGCTGGTGAGACGGCGCCGGCAGCGCCTGCCTTGACGAGGGCGGCGGAACCAATATAGAACACAGCTCCCGTTGCCTGTTTGTTCCGAACCCGCAGGCGGCCTGGAAAAGGAGGTCCGATGCTGACGCGCAAGCAGCACGAGTTGCTGAGCTTCATCGACCGTCACCTCAGGGAGACCGGCTTCTCGCCCAGCTTCGACGAGATGAAGGACGCGCTCAGCCTGCGCTCCAAGTCCGGCATCCATCGCCTGATCTCCGCACTCGAGGAGCGCGGCTTCCTCAGCCGGCGCCATCATCGCGCCCGCGCGCTCGAGGTGTTGCGCCTGCCCGATCACGCCCCGATCGCCGACGGTCTGGGCGAGGCTCTCGCCGCGGACGACGCGCCCTTCTCGCCCAACGTCATCAAGGGCGATTTCAGCCAGCGGCTGCAGGGCGTGCGCGCCGCCGTCGATGCCGCCGCGGTGCAGTTGCCGCTGTACGGGCGCATCGCTGCCGGCCTGCCGATCGAGGCGCTGCGCGACACCGGCAACCATATCCAGGTGCCGCTCGCCATGCTCGGCGCCGGCGAGCACTACGCGCTCGAAGTTGCCGGCGACTCGATGATCGAGGCCGGCATCCTGGACGGCGACACGGTCATCATCCGCCGCGAGGAGGTTGCCGAGAACGGCCAGATCATCGTCGCCCTGATCGACAATTCCGAGGTGACGCTGAAGCGGCTACGCCGTCGCGGCAACGCGATCGCGCTGGAGCCGGCCAACGCCCGCTACGAGACGCGCATCGTGCCGAGCGACCGGGTGCGCGTGCAGGGTCGCCTGATCGGGCTGCTGCGCAGCTACTGAGCCTCGTCCCGCAGCAGCGCATCGAGCGGCGGGATCAGCCGGGCGAGGGTGGCCACCGAGGCCGCATCCGGCTGCGCCAGGTGCGGCAGAACGGTGGTGATGCGCACCCGCCCGTGACGGGCGATCGCCTCGCGGTTGCCGTCGGTGGTCTCGCCGTTCAGCACCACGCCGGCGATGGCGATGGCACGCGCGCGTGGCGCCTCCAGGCTGAGCAGCGTGTGGTTGACGGTCCCGAGCGTGCCGCGCGCCACCAGCACCACCGGCAGCGCCAGCTGCCGGATCGGGTCGATCATCATCGCACCGTGCGCGACCGGCACCAGCAGGCCGGCGGCCCCTTCCACCACCGGCGGCGCATCGCCGGCCAGCGGCGGCACGATCCGCGCAGGCGGCGACCAGCGTCTTGCCGATGCCGGTGTCGGCGCCACTGACGAGTACGCCTCGTGCGGGCACGGTCATGCCAGGGCTCTGCCCTGGACCCGCTCAAGGCTCAGCCTTGAGAATCCTTTTATCAAGAGGGTTCCGAAGGTCTTCGGCGGCATTGAGCCGCGAAGCGGACCGATGGGCGGAGACCCGCTCTTACAGGCACTTTGGCAGCACGCGAGCACGCCGTGCTCCGCAAATGCGGCGCGCAGGCGGTCGGCCTGTGCGGCCAGGCGCGCGCGCTCCGCGTCCATCTGCGGCACCAGCTCCAGCGCCGGGTCGATCGCGCCGAGCACCGGCGGCGGCAGCGCGGTGGTGTCGATGCCGGCGGCGAGCCCGCGGCCCTGCGGACCGAGCA
>CAXUCM010000064.1:0-1936 GCA_964249315.1 uncultured Acetobacteraceae bacterium
GCTGCGCACCTCCTGGGTCTACTCCGCCACCGGCAAGAACTTCGTCCGCACCATGCTCAACGCCGGCGCCAGGAACCCCACCCTGAAGGTGGTCGGCGACCAGTGCGGCAGCCCGACCAGCGCGGACGACCTGGCCGCCGCGATCGTCGAGATCCTGGACCAGATCGAGGCCCGCGGCTGGCAGGATGCCGATGCCGGCATCTACCATGCCGCCGGCACCGGAGAGACCACGTGGCACGGGCTCGCC
Source organism: uncultured Acetobacteraceae bacterium (assembly GCA_964249315.1). Lineage (GTDB taxonomy): Bacteria > Pseudomonadota > Alphaproteobacteria > Acetobacterales > Acetobacteraceae > Lichenicoccus. Next base: position 248 of record CAXUCM010000064.1, read on the forward strand.
TTCGCCGCCCTGGAGGATGCGTCCCGGCACGGGCGGCCGATGCCGGAGGTGATCGCGATCCGCACCGAGGACTGGCCGACGCCGGCCCGGCGCCCCGCCGACTCCCGGCTCGACTGCGACAAGCTCGAGCGCGTGTTCGGCGTGCGCCTTCCGGCCTGGCGCCGCAGTCTCGTATCGACCGTTGAACGTCTTCTCCAGACGCCCGCTCCCTGAACCGGGAGCCGGCCTGGCCGACGACGCGGTGCGACTGCAGCCGCTCGACGCAGCGCGCCGGGTCTCGATCGGCAAGCCGGCGGCCCTGTCCGCGCGCACGCCCGTCGCGATCCTGCTCTCGACCTATAACGGGCAGGCCTTCCTCGCCGAACAGCTCGCCAGCTTCCTCGCGCAGACGCATGCGCGCTGGACGCTGTTCTGGCGCGACGACGGCTCCACCGACCGCACCCGGTCGATCATGGCCGAGTTCGCGCGCGGCGCCGGCGCCGGACGCTGCGTCCGCCTCGCCGGGCACGACCATCTCGGCTACGCCGCCTCGTTCCTGCGATTGCTGCGCCAGGTCCCGGAGGATCACGTCGCCGCCTTCGCCGACCAGGACGATGTCTGGCTGCCGCGCAAGCTCGAACGCGGGCTGCTCGCCCTCGGCGACCCGCGCAGCCCGCTGCCGACGCTGTACTGCGCCCGCCAGCGCCTGGTCGACGGCTCGCTGCGACCGCTCGGCCTGTCGCCGCCGCTCGACCGGCTGCCGCCCTTCCCCGCCTCGCTGACCCAGAACATCGCCACCGGCTGCACCGTCATGCTCAACGCCGCCGCCATCCGCGCCGTCGCGGGCAGCCATCCGCCGGTCGGCACGCTGCATGACTGGTGGTCCTACCTGATCGTCGGCGCGGTCGGCGGCCGGCTGATCGCCGACCCGATGCCGGTGGTGCTCTATCGCCAGCATCGCGGCAACGCGGTCGGCGCGCCGCACTCCGTGCTTCGACGCGGCCTGATGGCGCTGCGTCGCGGCCCCGACGCCTTCATGGCGCTGTTCCGCCTGCATGTCGCGGAACTCGCGGCGGAGGCGGAGACGTTATCGCCGCAGGCACGCGCCGATGTCACCCTGCTGCAGCGATCCCTCTGCGGCACCCGGCTGGAGCGGCTGCGTGCCATGCGAAGGCTGCCGAGACTGACCCGACGGACCCGGCTCGAGACGCTGCTGTTCCGGCTGTGGTTCCTGATCGGCTGAGGGGGAGGCGATGACCCGCAACACCGTGCTGCTGATCTGGGGAATGGGCGCGCTGCTCGCCCTGGTGCTGATCTTCGCCGGGCCGAACCCGGTCGAGCAGGCGCTGCAGGACGCCGCGGACCGGCTGGAACTCTTCGGCGGCCGGCTGGACGGTGCCGCGATCGAGGCCGTGCGCGGCATCGCGATCGCCCTGTTCTGCGTCTTCCTGGCGCTGTGCGTGGTGGCGCTGCAGCGCGGCCAGCCGGCGATCGGCATCGCCGTGCTGGTCTCGGTGCTGTTCCTGCTGCTCGCCGGGCACACCTTTGCCTACGTGATCTTCCTGCATCGCCCGCACTGGGTGCTGGCGCTGCTGCTGGCGCTGTTCGCCGCGCTGACCATGACGCGGCGATTGATGACCGGTGCGGGGATGACCGTGCGTCGGAGGTAAGGGCGGGGGGGGGGGCGCGGGCCCCGCCCCCGGGCGCCGG
>CAXUCM010000064.1:1946-10161 GCA_964249315.1 uncultured Acetobacteraceae bacterium
TCTCAAGGCTCGGCCTTGAGAATCCATTTGGCGGGGCTCGGGGTGAGCCCAACCTTATGCCGCGTCGTGGAAGATGATCCCCAGCGTCTGCCGCAGACCGCTCCTCAACCGGCTCACGCCGTGGCGCAGATTGACTCGATAGGTCCCGCGCGCGCCCCGCACCGGGCGTTCGCGCACGGCGAAGATCACCGCGTCGCCCTGACCCAGCGTCACCACCTCGGCACGCGACTGCAGACGCGGCCGCTGCTCGGTCAGCACGAACTCGCCGCCGGTGAAGTCGCGCCCCGGTTCGGAGAGCAGGATCGCGAGCTGCAATGGAAACACGTGGGCGCCGTAGAGGTCCTGGTGCAGGCAGTTGAAGTCGCCGGGGCCGTACTGCAGCAGCAGCGGGGTCGGTCGGGTCTGTCCGGCGGCATGGCAGCGCGCGCGGAACGCCTCGTGTTGCGGCGGATAGCTGACATCGCTGCCCAGCGCCGCGGTCCAGCGATTGGCGATCGGCGCCAGCCGCCCATACGCCTCGCGACGCAGGGTCGCCACGACCTCCGGCAGCGGATCGGCGAAGTACTTGTATTCGCCGCGCCCGTAGCCGTGCTGCGCCATCACCACGCGCGAGCGGAAGCGATCGGCCTGCGGATAGAGTTCGGCGACGGCGCGGCAGCCCTCCGGCGTCAGCAGCGCCGGCGCCACCGCGCAGCCGACCTCGTCGAGCTCGGCTTCCAGTCGCGTCCAATCCACGGCTTCGATACGGCGCCGCACCGCCTCGGCCGGCGAGCTCACCGTTGCGCCTCGCGCCGGATCAGTTCGCGCTTGCGCGCGATGCCCCAGCGATAGCCGGAGAGGGCGCCGTCGGTGCGCACCACGCGATGGCACGGGATCGCCACCGCGAGAGGATTGCCGGCACAGGCCCGGGCGACCGCGCGCACGGCTCCGGGTCGGCCGATCGCCTGGGCGATCGTCGTGTAGCTCGCCGTCTCGCCCGGGGTGATCGCGCGCAGCGCCTGCCAGACCTGCTGCTGGAAGGCGGTGCCGCGTATGTCGAGCGGCAGGTCGAGGCGGGTGCCCGGCGCCTCGACCAGCCCGACCACCGCCGCCACCATGCGCTCGAAGCCGACATCCGCTCCGTGCAGGGCCGCCTTCGGGAAGCGGTCCTGCAGATCGCGCAGCAGCCGGTCGGGATCGTCGCCGAGCAGGATGGCGCAGACGCCGCGCTCGGTCGCCGCGACCAGGATCGCGCCCAGCGAGCACTGCCCGACGGCGAAGCGCACGCGGATGCCGGGACCGCCGCGGCGCAGCGCCGTCGGCGTCATGCCGAGCCGCGCGGTGGCGGTGTCGTAGAAGCGGCTCGAGCTGCTGAAGCCGGCATCGTAGACCGCTTCGGTGACGGTCCCGGCGCTCCGCAGGCCGTCGGCCACCCGCCGTGCCCGCGCGGCGGCGGCGTAGGCTTTCGGGGTGATGCCGGCGACCGTCCTGAAGATGCGATGGAAGTGCGACGGGCTGAGACGCGCAGACGCGGCGAGCACGCGCAGCGACGGCGCCGCTTCCGCCGCCTCGATCAGCCTGCAGGCGCGTCGCACCGCCTCGACCTGCGGGTCCGCCCCGTCCGGCTGATCCGGACGGCACCGTCTGCAGGCGCGAAATCCCGCCTGCTCGGCCGCCTCGGCGGTAGCGTGGAACGACAGGTTCTCGGGCCGCGCCGGCCGCGACGGGCAGCTCGGCCGGCAATAGATGCCGGTGCTGCGGACGCCGTAGAAGAGGCGGCCATCGAAGGCGCGGTCGCGCCGGCGGACCGCGTCGAGACGCTCGTCGGCCGGATGCAGTGCTGCTGACATCGAGACACCTCCATGTTCCTATGGTCCGCATCGAACATCGCAGGGTTCGCGGAGCCTGGAACTCCGATCCTTGCTGCCGTATCCGGCGACAGCACTCAGAGCACGAGTGCGGCTTCGGAGGCAGCGCTGTGCGCCGCATACAGCGCGAACGGGTCGAGCACCGCGCAGCCCAGCGCCTCTTCCAGCTCGCCCTGGCGCGGCGGGGCCTCGATCGGCCGGGCGTTGCCGGCGGCGAGGTTCGAGCGGAAGATCCCGGCGGCGCTGACCGGCAGGAAGTCCTCGTACAGGATCGGCTCCGCACGCACCGAGCCGGCCCCGATCGCCTCTTCCAGGCTCTGCGCGCCGAGCGGGAGGTCGGCGACCGGAACGTAGCGGTAGTACGCCAGCCGCTCGCGACGCAAGATCTCCTGTGCGTCCGGAAAGGCCGCGAACGCGGCCGGGTCGCCCGCCGCCAGCAGACGGTCGTAGAGCGCCCGGCCGGACGGCGTGAGGGCCGCCCCGCGCTGCTCGATCTCGCCGAAGCGGGCGGCATGCGCGCCCGCGACGTCGCCGAAGCGGACCGGCTCGCTGAGCGCCTTGAAGCTGGTCTGCCGCAGCAGGATCGGCACCTGCCGGCGCGGCGGCCCCTCGATCACGGGCTTCGCCTCGAGGCCGTGCCGCCGCATCGCCGCCTGCGCAGCGTCGATATCCAGGACCCGCGGCGTCAGATGGTTGATATGCGGCCCCCGAAAGCAGGCGATGTCGGCCAGCAGCGGGTGCGCGCCGCGCATTGCGAGATACGTGGCCTGATCCACCGACGCCTCGGCATGCCAGCGGAAGGTCTGCAGCACCGCATCGACGAACGCGGCCGCCTGCGCCTCGTCGAGGCTGCCCTGCGCCTCGAACGTCTCGATCAGCGCCAGCGCCCGCGGGCTGACGATGCTGCGGTCCCGCAGCAGCTGCGCGGCGTGCGCCCGCAGCGCCGGATCGGCAATCAGGTCGAGACGGAGCAGCGAGGCGAACATCCGGAACGGACTGCGCTGCAGCGACTCCGGATCGGTTGCCCGGAAGGCGGTGGAGTGCACCGGCACGCCGGCGGCGGAGAGGTCGTAGTAGCCGACCGGAACCATCCCGAGCACCGCGAACAGCCGGCGCATCAGCCGCATCTCGGCGGCGGTGCCGAGCCGGATCGCGCCATGCCGTTCCTGCTCGAGCCGCTCGCTCTCGCCGCGCGACGCGTGCGCCGGATCTTGCCGGATCGCCTCCCGGTTGATCCCGGCGACCAGGTCCAGCAGGGTGCCGTATTGCGGCACCTCGTTGCGGTACATCTCGGACATCGCTCGCGAGAACACCGCTCGCACCGCATCGGCCTGCATCGCCGCCCCCTCGCTCGCCCTCGCGCCTACGCCGCGCGCAGCAGACGCGCCAGCCGCACCAGGATCGATGCGGTGGCCCCCCAGATATCATGCTCCGGATGCGGCCACGACCAGCTGCCGCGACGCAGGCCGTCCTCGATCCGCCGCGGCGCCTCCGGGTCGAGCAGGACCGCGAGGTCGAGGCCGAAGATGGCCGCCACCTCGTCCGGCGCCGCGTGCCAGTGCGCGCCCGGCGCGAGCAGGCCGACGAACGGCGTGATCAGGAAGTTGCTGCTGCGGGTGTCCTGGGTCGGCAGCCGGCCGAGCAGCGTCACCTGATGCGGCGGCACGCCGATCTCCTCCTGCGCCTCGCGCAGCGCGGTCGCAGAGAGGCCGGCGTCCCTCGGCTCGGGACGGCCGCCGGGAAAGCTGACCTGACCGGAATGGGTACGCAGCAACGACGAACGGCGGGTCAGCAGCACCACCGGTCGCGGCGACAGCACGATCGGCACCAGCACCGCGGCTTGCCGCGTGGCGTCGATGACGGGCGAGGCGGGATCCGCGCCCGCGACCGGCTGCAGTCCGGCGAGGCGATCGCGCAGCCAGGCCTCGTCGAGACGCAGGCTTGCGCTCATGCGAACGTTCGAGGGCGGAGGACGCGCGACCGCCACGCGCTGCCGGATTGCCAGGACATCCCTGCAGGTATCGCCCAGACCCGGCGGGTCCGAAAGGGTGCGCCGGCGCGCAATTTCCCATCGCCATCGGCGCGACGCTGTCTTATGGATGCGACACCCCCAACAGAGCCCTCTTCAGAGGCGGACCGATGATTCCCTCCCGTGCCCTGCGGCTGCCGCTCGCGATCCTCGCCCTCTCCATGCTGCCCTGCCTGGTCCCGCTGCACGCGGCGCACGCGCAACTGAGCGCCGGCGCCGGTCACGGCGACGACCAGAATGCCGACGATGCCGACGCCAAGGCCGCCGCGGCGGCGAACGCGCCGCCCCCGGCACTTCCCGGCGCCGTCCCCGGCGATCCGGACCAGCCCTCCAGCCACGCGGCGGCGGACATGAACCCGAGTGCCGCCCTGTTCGATGCGATCGATCGCGGCGACCTCACCGCGGCCAAGGACGCGCTGTCCCGCGGCGCCGATCTCGGCGCCACCAACGTGCTGGGCCAGAAGCCGATCGACATGTCGATCGATCTGAACCGCAACGACATCACCTTCCTGCTGCTGTCGATGCGCAACAACGACGAGACCGGCACCGGCACGCAGACGGAAGCCGCCTCCGCCCAGATCGGGGTGGGCAGCGGCACCGGCAAGGTGGGCCATCTCACCGTGCGGCGGCATGGCGCGCGTCCCGGCCCCGTCGAGCAGGCCGCCTATGCCGGCTCGCATGCCGCCGACCAGGGCGGCACCGCCAAGCCGGAGGTCGGCTTTCTCGGCTTCGGGGGCACCTGATCGCGCGGCACGGCCCACGCACGCCCGATGAACCGGCCGCCGAACCCGATCGCCACCATCGCCTCTGCGTGCCTGCTCGCCGCCGCCGCGCTTTGCTTCGTGATCCTGCGCCAGCCGGTGGCGTCCGGCCTGCTGGTGCTCGCCGCCATCCTGGTGTCCGGCTCCCTGCGCATCGCCCGCGAATGGGAACGCGCGGTGGTGCTGCGCGCCGGCCGGCTGCGGGGCGTGCGCGGGCCCGGGCTGTTCTGGATCATCCCGGTGATCGACAGCATCGCCGGCATCGCCGACCTGCGCATCCAGACCATCTCGATCACCACCGAGAAGACGCTCACCCGCGACACCAGCCCGGTCGACGTCGATGCGATCGTGTTCTGGAAGGTCGACGACGCGACCCAGGCGATCACCGTGTTGCGCGACTATGCCAGCGCGGTGTCGATGGTCTCGCAGACCAGCCTGCGGGAGGTGATCGGCGCCAGCGACCTCGGCGTGCTGCTCGAGGATCGCAGGCGCATCGACGACTGGCTGCGCCAGGCCATCGCCGAGAAGACCGCCGCCTGGGGCATCACCGTGCAGGCGGTCGAGATCCGCGACGTGACCCTGCCGGCCAGCCTGCAGGACGCGATGAGCCGCCAGGCCCAGGCCGAGCGCGAGAAATCCGCCCGCGTCACCCTGGCCTCGGCGGAGCGGCTGGTCGCGATCGAGCTCGAGGAGGCCTCGCGCACCTACGACCGCAGCCCGACCGCGCTGCAGATCCTGCAGATCAACCGTATCTACGAGATGAACAAGGATCGCGGCGTCACCATCCTGCTGCCGACCTCGATGGCCGACGCGATGTCGCAGGTGCTCGCTTCCCGGACCGCTCCCCCGAGTTGAGAGGGAAGGTTGGGGCTCCGCCCCAAGCCCTGCCAAAGGCTCGCCTTCGAAAACCTCTTGATGAATGGATTCTCAAGGCTTCGCCTTGAGCGGGTCCAGGGCAGAGCCCTGGCCTCGACGGCTCAAGCGCAAGGCCGGTCGGCATCATCCCGCGCCGCCTCGGCCGGCGTGCGCAGCGTCAGCGACAGCGCGTGCAGGCCCGCGTCGAACTCGGCCGCCAGGGCCGCGTGCACCAGGCGCGAGCGCTGCACCCGGCTCAGCCCGTCGAACGCCGCGGCGACCATCCGCATCGCATAATGCGTCTCGCCGGACGCGCCCGTCGCGCGCACGCCGGCATGACCGGCGTGAAGGGCGCTCTCATCCTCGATCTCGAGCTGCTGCGGCGCGAAGCCCTGCTGCATCGCCGCGCGCAACCGTTCCAGGCGTCCCGTCATGCCTCGCACTCCCCTTCTCACGCGCCGCGCAAGGTCTTGCATGCCATGCCGCCACGCGCACATAAACGGCCTGATGATGCGACGAAACACGCGACACCGGGCCTTCGACCCAGACCCGGATGCTCCGGGTCGCCTTTGCGACATGCCCGATTGCGAAGAGCCGGCCGGCTATCGCGCACCGCGCTCGCGCGACAACCTGCAGGACTATCACTGGTTCTGCCTGGCCCACGTACGCGAGTACAATGCGCACTGGGATTTCTACAAAGGCATGACGCCGGGCCAGATCGAGGCGCACCTGCGTGCCGACACCTCCTGGAACCGGCCGTCCTGGCGGCTCGGCCATCTCGGCGGCGGCAAGGCGGCGCAGGCCTTCGAGGACGACCGCATCCTCGATCCGCTCGGACTGCTCGGCGGCGCCACGCGCTCGCGCAAGAACCGGCAGCGGGCAGCCGATCCTCGCCCCGAGGCGTTGCGCCAGCCGCTCGAGGCGCTCGGATTGTCTTGGCCGATCTCGATGGACGAGCTGAAGAGCCGCTACAAGGTGCTTGCCCGCCGGCACCATCCGGATGCCAATGGCGGCGACCGTGCCGCCGAAGAGCGGCTGAAGACCATCAACGTGGCCTACACGACGTTGCGGGCGCATCTTACCGGCGCACGGCAAACCGGACTTGCCGAGACGGGTTGAACGGGAGTGTGACGCGAGTACGGAAATCGGGCAGGAAGACTTCATGGATGAAATCGCGACGCTGGCAGGAACCGGAAACGAGGCTCGACCCGGCGGCCTGGGCGAGCCGACGCTCGCTGCGACCTCTTCGCTCGGCCTGCCCGACCGGCACGTCTCGGCGCGCGAACTGTTCCGCATCGATTCCGACATGCAGGTACCGGCCTACACGCTGCGCACCGAGCATGTGCCGGAGATCGACAGCGCCTACCGCTTCGACCGCGAGACCACGCTCGCGATCCTCGCCGGCTTCGCCTTCAACCGCCGGGTGATGATCCAGGGCTATCACGGCACCGGCAAGTCCAGCCATATCGAGCAGGTCGCGGCACGGCTGAACTGGCCGTGCATCCGCATCAATCTCGACAGCCATATCAGCCGCATCGACCTGATCGGCAAGGACGCGATCGTGCTGAAGGACGGCCAGCAGGTCACCGAGTTTCGCGAGGGCCTGCTGCCCTGGGCGCTGCAGCATGCCTGCGCGCTGACCTTCGACGAGTACGATGCCGGCCGCCCCGACGTGATGTTCGTGATCCAGCGCGTGCTGGAGGTCGAGGGGCGCCTTACCCTCCTCGACCAGAACCGAGTGATCCGCCCGCACCCGGCGTTCCGCCTGTTCGCCACCGCCAACACCGTCGGGCTCGGCGACACCACCGGGCTCTACCACGGCACCCAGCAGATCAACCAGGGCCAGATGGACCGCTGGAACATCGTCACCACGCTGAACTACCTGGCCCACGGCGAGGAGACCGCGATCGTGCTGGCCAAGATGGGCTGGGACGGCCGCGACGCCGCGGTGCGCCGGCGCGTCGAGAGCATGGTGGCACTCGCCGACCTGACCCGCGCCGGCTTCATCAACGGCGACATTTCCACGGTGATGTCGCCGCGCACGGTGCTGACCTGGGCCGAGAACAGCGCGATCTTCGCCGATCTCGGCTTCGCCTTCCGGCTGACCTTCCTGAACAAGTGCGACGAGGCGGAGCGTCCCACCGTCGCCGAATACTACCAGCGCTGCTTCAACGCCGAGCTTGCCACCGGCCTCGCTCCGACCACGGTGACGCTGCCGGCGACGCACCGTCGCTGAATGAGCGGCAGCAACGATCCCGGCGGCCGCGCCGAGGCGTTCAAGCGTGCCACCGCCGGCGCCCTGCGCGCCATCGGCGGCAAGTCGGACGTGCAGGTGACCTTCCAGGCCGGTCCCGGCGCGGTCATCGGCAACCGCGTTCGCCTGCCGCAGCCGGCGCGCAGCCTCTCCGGCAGCGAGGTCGCGCGCTTGCGCGGCGCCGCCGATGCCGCCGGCCTGCGCCTGCGTCACCATGACAGCTACGTGCACGCGGCACGCACGCCCGGCACCCGCGACGCGCGCGAGGTCTACGACGCGCTCGAGCAGGTCCGCATCGAGGTGGTCGGCGCGCGCTTCATGGCGGGCGTCGAAGCCAACCTGGCCGAGCGGCTGACGCAGGAATGCGAACAGGCCGGCTACGACCGCATGACCCGCAAGGACCAGCTGCCGGTGGCCGCCGCGCTCGGCCTGCTGGTGCGCGAGCGCCTGTCCGGCGCCGCCGCCGGGG
>CAXUCM010000064.1:10171-12440 GCA_964249315.1 uncultured Acetobacteraceae bacterium
GGACCGCGCTCGCCGAGATGGCCCGCGCCCAGGACGATCAGGGCGCCTTCACCCGGGCGGCGCGACGGCTGCTCGCCGCCTACGACCTCGCCGAGGCCGAGCTGGAGAGCGAGCCCGACGACGATACCGCGCAGCCGGAGGACGATGCCGAGGCCGAGCCCGGCGAGCAGCCGCCGGAGCCGGACGAGAGCCAGGGCGAGGAGGGCGGCGAGCAGCAGCCGAGCAGCATGTCGGAAGCCGCCCGGTCCGGCAGCGCCGAGGAGGACGAGGAGCCCTCCGAGGAGGAGGGCGGCGCCCAGGGCGAGGACCGCCCCGGCGGCCCACCGCCGTCGCGCGAGCGCCCCGAGGCGCCCGCGGCGCCGCTCTACAAGGCCTTCGCCAGGCAGTTCGACGAGGAGGTCGCCGCCGAGGACCTCTGCGATCCCGACGAGCTCGCCCGCCTGCGGCAGCAGCTCGACCAGCAGCTGCTCAACATGCAGAGCGTGGTCAGCAAGCTCGCCAACCGGCTGCAGCGCAAGCTGATGGCACAGCAGACCCGCGCCTGGGAGTTCGATCTCGAGGAAGGCATCCTCGATGCCGGCCGCCTCGCCCGCGTGGTGGTCAACCCCACCCTGTCGCTCTCCTACAAGACCGAGCGCGACACCGACTTCCGCGACACCGTGGTCACCCTGCTGATCGACAATTCCGGCTCGATGCGCGGCCGCCCGATCACGGTGGCGGCGATGTGCGGCGACATCCTCGCCCGCACCCTGGAACGCTGCGCGGTCAAGGTCGAGGTGCTCGGCTTCACCACGCGCGCCTGGAAGGGCGGGCAGAGCCGCGAGCGCTGGGTCGCGGAAGGCAAGCCGCGCGAGCCGGGCCGGCTCAACGACCTGCGCCACATCATCTACAAAGCCGCCGACACCCCCTGGCGACGCGCCCGTCGCAATCTCGGCCTGATGCTGCGCGAAGGCCTGCTCAAGGAGAACATCGACGGCGAGGCGCTGCTCTGGGCATATCGCCGCCTGCTCGCGCGACGGGAGAGCCGGCGCATCCTGATGGTGATCAGCGACGGCGCGCCGGTCGATGACAGCACGCTGTCGGTCAATGCCGGCTCCTACCTGGAGCGGCATCTGCGCGAGGTGATCCACGACATCGAGGCGCGCGACGCGATCGAGCTGATCGCGATCGGCATCGGCCACGACGTGACCCGCTACTACCGACGCGCCGTCACCATCACCGACGCCGAGGAGCTCGGCGGCATCATGATGAAGAAACTCTCCGAACTGTTCGACGAAGACGTCCGCCGCGCCTGGCTGCGCCAGCAGGACCGGGTCAGCGCGCTGGTGGCGTAAGCAAGGCCCGGGGCTCCGCCCTGAAACACGCTGGGGCCAGCGGGTCTCGGACCCCGATCCAGATAGAGGTTGTTGGCCACCGTCGAACCGCCTCTTGTGACTACAATAGTCACGGAGATCGACGATGCACGAGATCCAGCTTCGGGACGCCAAGGCGACGCTCTCGGCGGTGATCGACCAGGCCAGGCAGGGAGAGCCTTCCATCATCACCCGTCACGGCCACAGGGAGGCGGTGGTGCTGAGCTTCGAGGAGTGGCAGCGCCTGTCTCGGGTGCCATCCTTCGGTTGGCTGCTGGCGCAGGCGCCGCTCGAGCCGGGCGACCTCGCGGACCGCCAGGACGGGATGCGCGACCCTGAGCTGTGACGGATGTACCTGGTCGATACCGACATCCTCTCGGCCGGCGCACCCACCAAGGCGACCGCGATGCCGGCACTGTCGTCCTGGATGCATCGCAACAGCGCCGCTCTCTACCTTTCGGTCACCACGGTCGCCGAGATCGAGGACGGAATCGCCAGGAGCCGCCGGCAGGGCGCGCGTGCAAAGGCTGAGCGGCTCGTCGGATGGCTGGACACCCTGCTGCACCTGTATGCGTCCAGGATCCTGCCGCTCGACCTTCACGCGGCGCGAAGGCTGGGTGGTCTCGCGAATCGCGCCCGCAGCCTGGGACAGGCGCCCGGGCTCGCCGATCTCGCCGTCGCCGCCACGGCGCAGCATCACGGCTACATTGTGCTGACCAGGAACCTCCGGCACTTCGAACCGCTCGACATTCGGGTTCTCGACCCGTTCCAGGCGCTGCCGCCCGAGGCCGGATGATCATGCGCGATCACGATGGATGTCTCCCATTCGTCGTGACGTTACCGGTTTGATCATACCTGCGAGCAAAGGCCAGGGCTCTGCCCTGGACCCGCTCAAGGCGAAGCCTTGAGAATCCATT
>CAXUCM010000065.1:0-7501 GCA_964249315.1 uncultured Acetobacteraceae bacterium
GGGGTCGGTGGTGTCGTGCGCGAGCCCGATGGCATGGCCGATCTCGTGCAGCGCAACCTGGTACAGCGTGACGTCGTAGGCGGTATAGGCGAGCGTGCCGCCGGCATCGGCCAGGGCCGACACCGACGGATCGAGCAGGCGGATGCGTGTGTCGGGCAGGAACGCGGTCGAGCCGGAATAGTAGCTGTAGTCGGTCTCGCCGAGCTCGGTGGTGGTCTCCGACCCGGTGGTCGTCGGCGGCGCCAGCGTGTCCCAGCCGATCCGGATGTCGACCGAGGCGTTGTCCTGCGGCGCGTAGACGAATTGCAGGTTGGCCACACGCGACCAGGCCTCGAAGGCGAGCGAGATGACCGCCTGCGCCTCGGTCTCGCTTACCGCCCGGCTGAAGGGTGTGGCACTGTCTCCCGGCAGCGTCGAGCCGGCGAAGTCCCAGGTGATCGGCTGGGACGGCCAGGACTGGCCCTCGAGCGCATACGTCATAACAAGAACCTCATTGTTTCAAAATCATAGCCGGGTTCCACGTTCTGAGAAAGATGGCATCCGTGACGAAACGTCTCCCGATCTTCCTCGATCTCGACGGACGCCGCGCGCTGGTGCTCGGCGACGGCGAGGCGGCCGAACGGCGCGCCGAGACGCTGCGCGAATGCGGCGCCACGGTGGTGCGGGCGATGCGCTTCGAGGACGCGCTGCTGGATGGCTGCGCCGTCGCGGTGGGCGCGGCCGAAGGCGAGACTCGCGCGCCGGGCCACCCGCTGCAGGCGGCATTGCGGGCGATGGCGGCGGCGGCGCGCGCGCGCGGCATCCCGTGCAACGTGGTCGACCAGCCGGAGCTCGGCAGCTTCATCACTCCGGCCGTGGTGATGCGGCCGCCGCTCATGATCGCGATCTCGTCCGGCGGGGCGAGCCCGGTGCTGGCGCGGCTGCTGCGCGCGCGCATCGAGGCGATGGTGGCGCCCGGCTTCGGCCGCCTCGCCGACCTCGCCGGGCGGCTGCAATCGGTGACCCGGCAGGCGCTGCCCGACATGCTGCGGCGCCGGCGCATGCTCGAGGCGGCACTGGCCGGCCGCGTGGCGACGCTGATGCTGGAAGGCCGCGAGGCCGAGGCGGAGACGGCCTACATGCAGGCGCTGCGCCGAGCGGCGGAGGGCGCCGCCGAACCGCAGCCGGGCTTCGTGCACCTGGTGCATCCGGGGCCGGGGGAGGCGGACCTGCTCACCCTGCGGGCGCTGCGCCTGCTCGGCGAGGCCGACGCGATCATCCACCGCGAGGATGCGAGTGCGGCCGTGCTGGAGGTGGCGCGTCGGGATGCCTCCCGCCATCCGGTCACCGACGAGGACGCACCGGCGCTGCTGGTGGCACTCGCCGGCGCGGGCGGCCGCGTCGTCCGGCTGTCGCCGACGGCGGCGGACGCATCGGCGCTGCGCCAGGCAGGGATCGACCACGCCGTCGTGCCCGGCCTTCCGGACGGCACGCAGGCTGTCGCGGGCGGCGCGGATTGACGCCCGGGCGGATCGGCTGGTTGAGTCTGCGTCCATGTCCCGCCTCGATCACAGCCGCCGCTTCATCCCCGTGCGCATCGCCCTGCTGACGGTCTCCGACACGCGCACGGCGGCGGACGACGAGTCCGGCGACATCCTGGCCGGACGCATCGCCGCCGCCGGCCACGTGCTGGCCGATCGCGACATCGAACGCGACGACGTCGAGGCGATCGTGCGACGCCTGCAAGGCTGGATCCTCGATCCGCGCATCGACGTGGTGATCAGCACCGGCGGCACCGGCATCACCGGTCGCGACGTCACCCCGGAGGCCTACGAGCGCGTGCTGGAGAAGCGGATCGAAGGCTTCGGCGAGCTGTTCCGCATGCTGTCCTACGCCAAGATCGGCACCTCGACGATCCAGTCGCGCGCGCTCGCCGGCGTGGCACTCGGCACCTACCTGTTCGCCCTGCCCGGCAGCCGCGGCGCGGTGCGCGACGGCTGGGACGACATCCTGCAATGGCAGCTCGACAGCCGGCATGTTCCCTGCAACTTCGTCGAGCTGATGCCGCGGCTGCGCGAGCAAGGCCAGGGCTCTGCCCTGGACCCGCTCAAGGCTCAGCCTTGAGAATCCGTCTTTCAAGAAAGGACTCCGAATGCGCCTGAACTGCCGCCCTCCGCTTTATAGGATGTTGCTCGCTTCGGGCCTCTCCGTGGCGATGCCGATTTCGTTCGGCCTCGACGTTGCGGGGATGGCGCAGGCGCAGGCGCAGTCCGGCAGCAGCCAGGGCATGAAGCTGCTGAAGCTCACCGTGACCGGGAACAGGCAGGTGCCGACCGCGACGATCGAGCAGGCGATGACGGTCAGCGTCGGCCAGAAGGTTACGCGCGCCGATCTCGCCGCCAACTTCAACGCCATCGTCGACGTCTACCGTCACGCCAATGTCGGCGCCGGCTTCAAGCAGAAGATGACGATCCCGCGCCCGGGCCAGGTGCGGGTGGAATACATGATCGAGGAGCAGGCGCCGCTGCCGCCGCAGGCACCGGCGGTGCTGCGCCTCGACCAGGTCAGGTTCGAAGGCAACAAGAAAGTCTCCTCCGACACGATCCGCTCGGCGATCACGCTGAAGCCGGGCGACGTGGTCAACAATGACGGCGTGGTCGCCTCGATGAACGCCATCCTCGCCCAATACAAGAAGGCGAATGTCGGCGTGAAGATCACGCCGAGCGCCAGCTACCCGCAGCCGAACCACGCCGTGGTCGATTACAGCATCGTCGAGAGCGGCGGCAGCTAGGCGTTCCTGCGACCGCCCGGCTTCGCCTGCCAGGTCCGGACCCTGTTCAATAACGCTCGCAAAAACGTGAGGACCTCCGCTCGGGCGGCTCTCGCTCTGGGCTGGTTTGTTTTGAATTAGCGACAAGTTTCATTGGAGTTGTTGAACGACAAGGAAAAATCCTTGTCGGACCGTTTCAAGCGCTCGGCGTGCGAACTTGTCGAGCATTTTGTTAGTCGTGCTGCTGCCGGTGCGACCGGTCTCGGAATCGCGAAATTCCAGTTGCAACGCAGCATACCGGTTGATACGGGTTGTTATAGCGAGCGTAAAAATCGCGTGACGGATCGATGACTGCCCACAGCAAAGCGAGGACACCGCCATGCCTGTCGTGACAGTAACCGGCGCGTCGGGGGCACAGATCCCCGTCACCGTCGATGGCGCCGCCGCCTATTCCCTTGCGCAGTTCTACGCAGCAACGGTCAACGGACTCGCCGCCAGCGGCACCTTGTTCGGTGCCAACCTGTCGACCGACGGCGCGGCACCGACGGTCCCCGGCGGCACGACCGGCGAGGGAGTCGTGCTTTCCTCGGGCGTGTATTTCGTGCCGCCCGGCTACAGCTATCTTACCGATGCGGCTGCCGGAGCGAGCACGATCGTCGGTGCGGGCGATCCGTCCTCGGTCAGCGTCCTCGCCGGCATCGGCGGCACCACCTATCTTGCCGGACCCGGCGGCGGCAGCTTCATCGCCAGCGGCAACAACCTGTTCGAGGGCAGCAGCGGCAGCTACACGATCGGTACCGGCGACGGCAACGACACCATCGTCGCCGGCAGCGGCAACAACCTGATCTATGACGGCGCCGGCGCCAACCTCGTCGTGCTCGGCAGCGGTGCCGACACGCTGTATTCGCAGGGGAGCGACATCATCTTCGGCAGCAGCGGCAGCGACACCATCGTCGCCACCGGGCCGAGCGATACCATCATCGGCGGCAACAGCGACGTCATCGACGCGTCCGGCGACAGCACCGTGTTCGGCGGCAAGAGCAGCGCGGTGTTCGAGAGCGGCACCGGCGCTCTGACCTTCGTCGCGACCGCCAACGGATCCGCCTCGATCAGCGGCACGTCCGCCTCGATCTTCGGCGCCAGCGGCTCCGACGTCACCCTGCTCGATACCGGCGGCGTCACCTACCTGGTGGCCGGCGCCGGCAGCGAGACCCTGGACGGCTCGTTCGCATCCGGCTCGCTGATGCTGTTCGGCGGCTCCGGGGCCGCATCGCTGATCGGCGGCGCCGGCGCGGACACGCTGACCGCAGGCTCGGGCAACAACACCCTGACCGGCGGGGCGGGCGCCAACGACTTCGACTTCACCCAGGGTGCGGTCGGCGGCAACACCACCATCTCGGATTTCGGCAGCTCAGCCGGAAATCTGGTTCAGCTGTTCGGTTACGGCGCCAACGCAGTACAGACCGCGCTCGCCGATGCGACCGCCACGAGCAAGGGCGGATCGATGATCACCCTGACGGATCACACGACGATCACGTTCACCGACCTGACCGTCGCGCAGCTGAAGTCGCATTCCGGCCAGTTCACCCAGGGCTGATAGGGCGGGCGGAGCTGCCAGCTCTGCCCGCCCTATCAATGAATTCTCAAGGCTGCGCCTTGAGCGGGTCCGGGGCAGAGCCCTGGCCTTACCTGGCGTAACCCGCCTGACGCATCGCCCGTCCGGCGGCCGAGTTCGCCGAGGCCAGCGCCTGCTCCACCGACATCGACCCGCTCAGGGTCGCGGCCACGTCCTGGCCCACCTGGGTCCCGATCGCCTGGAACGGCGCGATGCCCACGAACTGCGCGCCGGTGTAGGGCCGCGGGTTCTTGGTCTGCCCGGTCGGATTGGAATTATTGATCGCGTTCAGCGCGAAGTCAGAGAACGGCGCCACCTGCTTGTACTCGGCCGACTGGTAGGACGAGGTGCGGGTACCCGGCGGGATGTTCACCCAGCCATCGGTCTTGGCGACGAGGTCGATATACTCCTTGGACGTGGCCCAGCTGATGAACGTGGTCGCGGCGTCCTTCTGCTTCGACGATGTCGGGATCGCCAGGTTCCACGACCACAGCCAGGTCGGGCCGCCGGTGAAGCTGCCGGTGGGCAGGGCGGCGAAGCCGACGCTGTCGGCGACCTGGGACTGCTTCTTGTCGTAGACCGTGCCCGCGGCACTGGTCGCATCGATCCACATGCCGCAATGCCCGGAGGTGAACAGCGACAGGTTCTCGTTGAAGCCGTTCGACGAGGCGCCCGGAGGACCGTCGGCCTTCATGATGCCGTCATAGTAGGTCAGCGCCTGCTTCCAGGCCGCGGTGTTGATGGTGGGCTTCCAGGACTCGTTGAACCACTGTCCGCCCATCGCGGTGACCAGGGTGGAGAAGTAGGCGATGTTCTCGCCCCAACCCGGCTTGCCGCGCAGGCAGATGCCGTAGACCTGCTTGGACTTGTCGGTGATCTTGTCGGCGAACTGGCGGATCTGGGCGTAGGTGGGGTTCGCCGGCATGGTCAGACCGGCCGCCTTGAACAGGTCGGTGCGATACAGCGTCATGACGCTCTCGCCGTAGAACGGCAGCGCGTAGACCTTGCCCTTGTTGCTCACCCCCGCGCGCACCGGTGCGAGGATGTCGGTCAGGTCGTAGCTGCCGGGCAGATTGTCGAACGGCACCAGCCAGCCCTGCTTGGCCCAGATCGGGACCTCGTAGTTGCCGATCGTCAGGATGTCGAACTGGCCGCCATGGGTGGCGATGTCGGTGGTGACGCGCTGGCGCAGCACGTTCTCCTCGAGCACGACCCAGCGCAGGTGGATGTCGGGATGCGCCTTCTCGAACACCGGCGCCAGCTTCTGCATCTCGATCATCTGGCTGTTGTTGACCGTGGCGATGGTCAGCGTGGTGTCCGCCAGCGCCGCCTGCGCGAGCAGCGGCAATGCGGCCAGGGCGAACCCGGTCGCGGCGGGAAGCGATCGACGTTTCATCTTATGGTTTCCTCGGATCTGTCGTTCGTCAGTGCGCGTCCGGCACCGTGTCGCAACGTCCCCGACGGCGCGCCTGATGTCAACGAGCGCCCCGAGGACGGCCGGCCGGAGCGGCTCAGCTCATCCAGTTGCCGCCATCGACGTTGTAGGTCTGTGCAACGATGTAGTCCGCATCCGCGCCGGCCAGGAACACCGCCATGCCGGCGATCTCGTCCGGCCGGGCCATGCGCCCGTACGGCACCGCCGCGCCGACCGCGCGCTTCTTCTCGCCGGGCTGCAGCTTCTCGTAGGCGGCGAAGCTGGCATCGACATGGTCCCAGTGCTCGTTGTCGACGACGCCGGGGGCGATCGCGTTCACGTTGATG
Source organism: uncultured Acetobacteraceae bacterium (assembly GCA_964249315.1). Lineage (GTDB taxonomy): Bacteria > Pseudomonadota > Alphaproteobacteria > Acetobacterales > Acetobacteraceae > Lichenicoccus. The sequence goes on from CAXUCM010000065.1 coordinate 6,126, forward strand.
CCGTGCCGGATCAGGTCGAGCCCGGCACTCTGGGTCAGGCTGATCACCGCCGCCTTCGACGAGCAGTAGATCGCCACCAGCGGCTCGCCGCGCCGGCCCGCCTGGGAGGCGAAGTTGATGATCTTGCCACCGCAGCCGCGTTCGTCGCGGCCCTGCGCGATCATCTGCCGGGCCACCGCCTGCAGCGTGAACAGCAGCCCCTCGACGTTGACGGCGTACACGCGCGCGTAGCTCTGCCGGGTGATCTCGACGATCGGCGCCATGTCGAAGATGCCGGCGTTGTTGACCAGGATGTCGATCCGGCCGGTGCGCTCGACCACGGCGGCGACCATCGCGTCGATCGAGTCCTGCCGGGTCACGTCGAGCGGCAGGGCGAAGCTGTCGCCGCCGATCGCGCGGGCGACCTGCTCGGCGGCGGCCGCGTTGAGGTCGGCGATGACCACGCGCGCGCCCTCGCGGGCGTAGCGCTCGGCGATCGCCCGGCCGATGCCGCGCGCCGCGCCGGTGATGATCGCGGTCCTGCCTTGCAGTTGCATGATGTTCGTCTCCCTTGCCGCGTCAGGAACCCGCCCGCGCGTAGCTTCGCAGCACGTCCCGGACCGCCTCGATCAGCAGGCTGCGCGGCTCGGCCGCGATCTGCCGCGTCAGCACCCGCTCGTGCAGGCGCGGCAGGTACTGGCTGACCAGCGTCTCCGGGATGACCGTGCCCTCGAGCCGTGCCAGCAGGTCGGCGCAGGCGGCGCGAGCTTGCGCCAGCGGCCAGTAGTAGCGGATCCGGTCGCTGTAGCTGAACTGGCGCAGGATGCGCTGCTGTTGCGGCGTGCCCGGATAGTGCGTCGCCCAGAACTGCGGCGAGCCGCGCATCAGCGCGTCCATCGTCTCGGCGAGCGGCGTGCCGCCCGGACGCAGGATCGCGGCGATCTGGTCGAGCCCGTACCAGGCCTCGCGCAGCGCGAAGGTCAGGCCCGGACCGACCTTGAGGATGGCGAAGCCGTCCTGCACCAGGCGGCGCAGGCTGGTCTCCGGCTGGTAGTCGGTCGAGTGCGCCTCGAACACCAGGCCGGGCATGTCGGCGAGCGTGGCCGACAGCGCCGCCGCCCGCGACGGCTCGTAGACGGCGACGGACTCGTGGCCGAACTCGACCCCCGGCTGCACCACCAGGGCGATCACCCGCTGCCAGGCGGCTCCGCCCGCGACGGTGCGGAACGCGCGCTCGTGCACCGCATGCGTCGCGCGTGCCGCCTCGGGCGAGGTCGGAAGCAGGTGGTCGAGCGCCTCCGTCGCACCGCCCGGCGTCGGCCCCGCGGGGGCGCGCACCTAGCCCCGCGGCCGCCGGGCGGCGGCCGCCGCGCGCCCCGCCCCCCCCGCCCCCCGCC
>CAXUCM010000065.1:7511-12334 GCA_964249315.1 uncultured Acetobacteraceae bacterium
CGGGGGGGCGCCGGGCCCGCGCGGCCGCGCGCCGCGCCACGGATGCCTCGTCGAGGGCGGCGGGCTCGCCGGCGCAGCCCATGCTGGCATCGAGATGCAGCTTCTCGTAGCCGGCCGCGGCATAGGAAGCGATCATCTCGCGCGCCTTGGCCATCGCCGCATCCGCCGGCAGGTGCTTCCACGGGTTCGGGCCGAGATGGTCGCCGCCCAGGATCACTTGCGTGCGGTCGAGCCCGACCGCGTCCGCGATGCGCCAGACCAGGTCGCGGAAGTCGGCCGGCCGCATGCCGGTATAGCCGCCATCCTGGTTGACCTGGTTGCAGGTCGCCTCGATCAGGGCCGGGCCGCCATCCGCCATCGCCTGTCGCAGCGCCGCCTCGATCACCAGCGGATGCGCCGAGCACACCGAGGTGACGCCGACGGGCTCGCCGGCCTCACGCCCGCGTCGCAGCGCCAGCAGGGCCTCCGCGCTCATCCCGATCGGCTCGAAGACAAGACTGGGCTCCGCCCATCGATCCGCGTCACGGCTCGATCACGAAAGGCCTCGGCCTTCGAAAACCAATTCGTCGAAGCAAATGGATTCTCAAGGCTTCGCCTTGAGCGGGTCCAGGGCAGAGCCCTGGCCTTCATGACGCCGCCCGCATCAGCGCCTCGAGCTGCGCAAAGCCGGCCGCCCCCTCCATCGGCCCGCGCGCGCCGACCGCGTGCGCGCCGGCAGCGCAGGCGAAGCGCAGGCTCTCCGCCGGCGCACGGCCTCGCAACCGGCAGGTGACGAAGGTCGCGCCGAAGCAGTCGCCGGCACCGGTCGGATCGACCTCGAGCACGCGCAGGGCCGGCGCGTGGATGGCCTGGTCGCGGTCATGGTAGCTGGCGCCCTCGGCGCCGCGCTTGACCACGATCGCCTGGATGCCGCGCGCCAGCAGCTGCTCGATCGCCGCCGGCTCGGATGCGGCACCGGTGAGCAGCGTCAGCTCCGCGCCGCTCGGCAGGAACAGGTCGCAGGCCAGCAGCATGCGCTGCATCGCCTGTGCCATGCCCGGCGCGCGCAGCATCTCGGGGCGCACGTTCGGATCGAACGAGACGGTGCCCCGCACCGCCTTGACCCGGGCGACCGCGGCACCGGCCGCCTCGATCAGCTCGGGCGAGAACAGCGACGAGCCCATCAGGTGGAGATGGCAGCTTCGCCCGAGCAGGGCCTCGGCCGCCGCGGTGATCCGGGTCCGGCCTGCGGCGCTATGGCGGAGGTTGAAGACGAAGTCGCGCTCGCCATCCTCGCGGTAGCGGACGAAGGCGCTGCCGGTGACCTGGTCGGGCAGCACCTGCACCGCCGAGACGTCGACGCCGTCGGCGCGCAGGCGATCGAGGTTGACCCGGCCGAAATCGTCGTCGCCGACGCTGCCGATCAGTCCGGCCGGCTGGCCGAGCCGGGCCACCTGGTCGATGAAGATCGCCGGCGCTCCGGACGGGAACGGGCCGACCAGCGGCTGGGCGGCACGGAAACCGTCGCCGCGCGTCGTGGCGCCGATCTCGACGAGGATCTCGCCGAGCGCCGCCACCATCCCGCTGCGGGCAGCATCCATCCGGGCCGGCCTACTCGAACGGCCCGGCGCGCCGACCGGCGGCGATCATCGCGAGCAGCTCGCCGCGGGTCGCGGCATTGTCGCGGAACACGCCGAGCATGCGGCTGGTCACCATCGTCGAGCCCGGCTTGTGCACGCCGCGCGTGCTCATGCATTGATGTCCCGCCTCGATGATCACCGCGACCCCGTGCGGCTCCAGCACCTCGGCGATGGTGTTGGCGATCTGCGCGGTCAGGCGCTCCTGGATCTGCAGGCGCTTGGCGTAGGCCTCGACCAGGCGGGCGAGCTTGCTGATGCCGACCACGCGCCGACGCGGCAGGTAGGCGACGTGGCAGAGCCCGACGATCGGCACCAGGTGATGCTCGCAATGGCTCTCGATGCGGATGTCGCGCAGCAGCACGATCTCGTCGTAGCCGTCGACCTCGGCGAAGGTGGTCGCCAGCAGCGCCACCGGATCGGTCTCGTAGCCGCGGAAGAACTCGCCGTACGAACGCGCCACCCGCCGCGGCGTGTCGCGCAGCCCCTCGCGGTCGGGATCCTCGCCGGCCCAGCGCAGCAGCGTCCGCACCGCCGCCTCGGCCTCCTCCCGCGAAGGCCGGCGCTGGCCGCTCAATGGATCATGCCGGTCTGGTGCGGGCTGTCGAGGCTGAAGGTCGGGATGCGGACGTCGAACGGCTCGCCCGATCCGGCGACGACCATATGGTAGGCGCCGGTCATGAAGCCGGACGGCGTCTCCAGCGGCGTGCCGGAGGTGTATTCGTAGGCCTCGCCCGGCCCCATCTGCGGCTGCTCGCCGAGCACTCCGTCGCCCATGACGTGCTGGGTGCGGCCGCGGCCGTCGGTGATGTGCCAGGTGCGTCGCAGCAGGCGCACCGGTTCCGGGCCTTGATTCTCGATCCGCACCCGGTAGGCCCAGACGAACTGCCGCTCCTCCGGCTGCGACTGCTCCTCCAGGTAGAAGGGTCGCACGCTGACCTTGATGCCCCGGGTGATAGCGGAATAATCCGGCTCCTGGCGCTCGGACGGGGTCGGCTCGCCCGGGGCCGCGGCCGCCATGCGGTCGTGCTTCATTCGGCCGCCCGGTCGCGGAGCCGGAGGGCGGCGAGGGCGCGGCCGAGATCGTCCTTCAGGTCCTCGGGATCCTCGAGGCCCACCGACAGGCGGATCACGCCATCGGTAATGCCGAGCCTGGCGCGCTCCTCGGCGCCGATGCGCATGTGGGTGGTGGTCGCCGGATGCGTCACCAGCGACCGGCTGTCGCCCAGGTTGTTCGACACCGCGATCAGCCGCAGCGCGTTCATCACCCGGAACGCCGCCGCCTTGCCGTCGACCTCGAACGACAGCAGGCTGCCGCCGGCGCTCATCTGGCGCATCGCCAGCGCATGCTGCGGATGATCCGCCCGTGCCGGATACCAGACCCGGACCACTCCGGGGGCGGCCGCCAGCCAGTCAGCGAGGGCGGCCGCACCGGCGACCATTGCGCCCACGCGCAGCGACAGCGTCTCCAGCCCCTTGAGCAGCACCCACGCATTGAAGGCGGACAGGGTCGGGCCGGTATTGCGGATAAAGGGCTGCAGCACCTGCTCGATCCATTCGGTGCGGCCGAGCACGGCGCCGCCGAGCACGCGTCCCTGGCCGTCGATATGCTTGGTGCAGGAATACACCACCACGTCGGCGCCGAACTCGAGCGGCCGCTGCAGCAGCGGGGTGGCGAAGACGTTGTCGACCACGACCAGCGCGCCGGCGGCGTGCGCGAGGTCGGCGACCGCGCGCAGGTCGACGATGTCGAGCATCGGGTTCGACGGCGTCTCCAGCAGCACCATCGCGGTCGGCACCGAGAGGGCGGCGCGCCACTGCTCGAGATCGTGGCCGTCGACGAACACGCTGTCGATGCCGTAGCGCGGCAGCAGCGTCTCGACGATCCAGAAGCAGGAGCCGAACAGCGCCCGCGAGGCGACCAGCCGGTCGCCGGCGCGCAGCTGGCTGAGCAGGGCGGCATGGACCGCGGCCATGCCGGAGGCGGTGGCGCGGCAGGCTTCCGCCCCCTCCAGCTCGGCCAGCCGACGCTCGAAGGCGGCGACGGTCGGGTTGCCGAACCGGCTGTACTGGTAGTGCGACGCCTCGCCGCGGAAGGTCGCCTCGGCCTGCTCGGCGTCATCGTAGACGAAGCCCGAGGTCAGGAACATCGCCTCGCTGGTCTCGCCGTGCGGGCTGCGCTCGAGGCCGGCATGCAACAGGCGGGTCGCGGTGCGGTAGGCGGAGGCGCTCATCATGGTTCCCCGGTCTCGTTCCCGATGGTGCCGGCCACGGATGACAGGGCGCGCGCGGACCGATCGCCGCATTCGCCAGTGCCTCTTTAGCGCGCTTGTTTCACCTCGCCGCAAGCCGGCCGGACAAATCACGAGGGCAGGTCCGGGCGGACGACGCCGTCCGGGTGCGGCGGATTTGTAGTCGCGGTCGCCGAGGGCCGTCAACTACGCAGCCGGCGTTGCGCGGGCGATGGGCGGGTTCTATAAACGAACCGGCGCGGGTGTAGTTCAATGGTAGAACGGCAGCTTCCCAAGCTGCACACGAGGGTTCGATTCCCTTCACCCGCTCCAGCCCTCAGGACGGCGGATCATGCCTGCGCACCCAGGCGCGGTGCTGCTCGACCGAGCGGCGCAGATTGTCCAGCGGCGGCGCCGCCAGGCTGTCCTGGTAGACGTGCCCGTCCCAGATCCAGCGGTCGTTCCTGCCGACGACGAGGTCCTGCATGCCGTCATGGCGCTGCGGCATCACCCGGATCGGGCCGCTGACGGAATCCAGCACCTTGCGCCAGGTGCGCGCGTGGCGCAGGTAGACCGAGGTCGAGCAGCCGGCGGAGCCGCACAGGCTGGCCGATTGCAGCTGCACGAACAGCGCCGGGTCGCCAGACGCGCCGGACAGCCGGGCCGAGCCGACCAGCACCAGCGGATCCTCGCCGCGTCTTGCCGCCCCCTGCAGGTCGTGCGCGTTCAGCTGGCGCGCGGCGCGGTCCTGCGACGTGCCGCGTTCGTGGCTTAGCAGCACGGGCGCGCCGGCGGCACCGTGATGCGGCACGTGGCGCGTCGCCGCCAGGCCGGGGAAGCCGGGCCAGGTGAGCAGGGCTGCCAGCGGGAGCAATCGGTATCGGTTCATGCGGACATTCCCATCGGCGCGACGCAAGGAAAGGGGGGGGGGGGGGGGGGGGGGGGGGGGGGGGGGGGGCGGGGGGGGGGGGGGGGG